>JALWSJ010000323.1 GCA_026993705.1 Flavobacteriales bacterium | reverse complement strand
GTATTCTCTATTAGTTATTAGTTTACTTTATTTGGGCGTTCCCCCAATTCGCAAAACAAACATTTCGTTAACACTCAACGTTTGTTTTGCGAATTAGGGTCGGGCTATCCACTATATCTTTTGGGTCGCATATATGCAACAACCCAAAAGGATGCCGTTTCTATCCCTAACGCTCCCTCGCACATCCCTCATTTCACAAGAAAGAATATTTCTAATTTTCGCAATTTAATCAATTTACAACTCATTTTCGAGTTTTTTTTTAGGATTTTATGAACAAGTACACTCTTTCCTGTTAAGTATTTTCATCCGGAATAGACAATTATTCATGAGAGAACAACCTAAGGTTACACTTTTTGATATAAAAACCCTGTTTTTTATCAACAGTTGCCTCTCCTTAAAAAAAAACTTTTAAATAACTATTCAATAAGTTATGACGTAACCATAAATGTATCTTCTTCACTGACTTAAAAAACTTCCTGTTATGAAAACTTCTACTACCTTTCGATTTCTATCATTTTTATATTTTGCATTTTTTTTCTCATCTATTTTTGCCAGAGGCTTGCACTTTTCCGTAAAAGTACCCCTTCAACAAATTAAAGACTTCCGAATATTAAACAACTATAAAGGTAATATTTCATACTTCAAAGAATCTGCTTATATTGGCAAATACCAACATTACTTATTGGCTATGAAAGCTAAACAAGAATTAAACAGCAAAGGCATAACAGGCACAGAAATTAAAGCTTTTTTTAACTACGCACCTATTTCCCTTGAAGATGCTTTTGCTTTATTGGACAACAAAAACTATCAAGATATTGAAAACAAAGGAATAACTTTAACAAACACCGAACTCAACGCTCTATTGGATAGTGTCAGCAATAAAGAGTATTTCTATACCGTACAAATCGGACTGTTTTCCGAAAATAACATCAACAGTTTTTTTAATTTCCCCAAACAAGTGAACGAAAGTATAACTGATAAAGGTCAGTATCGATATACGTTTGGAACATTCAAATCATACAACGATGCCAAAGACGCCTTAAATATGATTAAAGAATATGGATTAACCGATGCTTTTGTTATCGCTTTCGATAAAACTACAAGAATCCCCATAAGCAGAGCCTTAGAACTTGAACAAAAATCATTGGAAACCGCTCTTGAACATTAAAAATTCAAATTAGCCGGTAAATTGTTTTTTTTATTTGCTCTATATTTATTAGAAGTTAATTACAATTTGTTTATAAGTTAAAAATTAGTTCTTTTCATTTCACTCGTCGTTATTTTTGCGAACCATAGCTACGGCTATGCTTCTTAAAAATGCCTAGATTGAAAAGAAAATAATCTAATTTCACTTTTATACACAAACTGTAAATTACTTCTTCAAAAAACATTTCCATAGCGGGTGGCTATGCAAAGTTTTTTTTCATCGTCTAAAGAAACTAAAACTCATTTTCTTATCGTCCTTTTTACACACGTTAGGGATAGAACGGCATGTTTGAACTCCTTTTGTGTTGTTGCACTTATGCAACACAAAAGAGTGAGTAGTGATAGCCCGACCCCAATTTTCAAAAACATCGTTTCGCCTGAGCGAAATGTTGTTTTTGAAAATTGGGGGAACGCCCTAAAACTCTTGTTGTAACACTTCGTTGTCCAAAACGTTTAGGATTTCTTCGTACGAATCTAAGGTAACTAACTTCATTCGTATGGGCTTAAAATTATCGATTCCCTTGAAATAATTGGCGTAATGTCTTCTCATTTCTACTATTCCCAAGCGTTCACCCTTCCACTCCACAGAGAAACGCAAATGCTCTTTTACGACCTCCACTTTTTCCTTTAACGTCAACGGTGGCATATTGGTTCCATGTTTTATAAAATGCTTTACTTCTTTGAAAAACCACGGTGAACCAATGGTTGCTCTTCCTATCATTACACCATCTACGCCGTATCTATTTTTGTATTCTACCGCCTTTTGCGGTGTATTGATGTCGCCGTTGCCAAAGATGGGAATGTGCATCCGAGGGTTGTTTTTTACTTCGCCAATCAGCGTCCAATCGGCTTCGCCTTTATACATTTGTGCTCGCGTACGTCCGTGTATTGAAAGTGCTTTTATCCCTACATCTTGCAAGCGTTCGGCTACTTCTACAATATGTTTGGAGGTGTCGTCCCAACCCAAACGCGTTTTTACGGTTACCGCCAGATGTGTTGATTTTACAATCTCTTTGGTCATCGATACCATTTTGGGAATATCTTGTAAAATTCCTGCTCCTGCTCCTTTTCCTGCTACCTTTTTAACAGGACAACCATAGTTGATATCCAAAATATCAGGATTAGCTCCCTCGCAAATTTCGGCTGAACGCTTCATCGACTCGATGTTGTTTCCAAATATCTGAATGCCGATAGGACGTTCGTATTCAAATATATCTAACTTCTGAACACTCTTATATGCATCGCGAATCAATCCTTCGGAAGATATGAACTCCGTAAACATTACATCCGCACCAAATTTCTTGCACAAGGCTCTAAACGGTGGGTCGCTGACATCTTCCATCGGTGCAAGCAACAAGGGAAAATCTCCTATCTCTATATTTCCTATCTTTGCCAAAACTAAATTTTTACGCAAAAATAGTCTTTCTCGGTGAATCCTCCTAAAAATAATACTTTTACTAACTTTCAGTTACTCTTGATTTTACTCTTGCTGTTTTTCTTTGTTAGTGGGTTTACTTCTTTTTTAGGGAATTCTATTATTCAACACTTTTTAGATACTGATGTTTCTCAACTCCAAAACCTCATCACTTCAGAAAATATACCGGCTATTTATGTTTCGGTTATAGCTTCCCAAGTTGGTGTCTTTTTGCTTCCTTCGTTAATTTTATTTACCTTATTCAATCGTGGATTATTCTATCAACTTACATTACCGCCCAAAAACATTGGTACTTTACTTTTGATAGGTATCGGTACGTCATTATTAGGCGAATCAGCTTTATACCTCAACCAAAAAGTTGATTTTTATGCCATACATCCGGCACTTGGCGAATGGGTACAACATACCTCTCAGCAATCACAGCATATCGTAGCATTACTTACTTCTCAAAAAAACGGAATATCTTTTACGCTGAACATACTCATTATGTGCTTATTACCGGCTATAGGTGAAGAATTGTTTTTTAGAGGAGCTATTCAACCTTTGCTCATCAAAATATCGAACAGAATTTCGGCAAGCATCGTCTTTACCGCTTTTCTTTTTGCCTTTATTCACTTTGATTTTATTCAGTTTTTACCACGATTTGTCTTAGCGGTAGTTTACGGCATCATCGCCCATCGAACACAAAACATCGGCTATACCATCGCCCTACACTTTCTCAATAATGTATTGGCTTTGAGTTTGGTTACTTTTGAATTAAATACTTCCAATATTTCTTTACTTACCGCAATAACCTTTGCCATTATAGGAGGAACAACTGTAACTTATGGCATTAGAAAATTAAGCTGATTTGGGCGTTCCCTTTCAAGAATAAAAAACATACCGCTACGCTCAATGTTTTTTACTCTTGAAAGGTCGGGCTATCACTACTCGCTTTTTTTGCTTGCAAACAGCAAGCAAGCAAAAAAGAGCTCAAACACGTCGTTCTATCCCTAACGTGGAATGAAATAATACATTTT
>JALWSJ010000322.1 GCA_026993705.1 Flavobacteriales bacterium | reverse complement strand
TATTCCATAGCTAATGGCTATGCAATAAAAATGGAGCTTTGCCAGAAAATATAAGCCTTCACGCTCGCTATTAGTCTGTCAACTTTAAACAAGTTCTATGTAACCTTTGGTATTCGTGCAAACATCTATTCATAACATACTAAAAAAATACTGGGGCTTCGATTCTTTTAGAGATGTACAAGAAGACATTATCCAAAGTGTTTTGGATGGATACGATACGCTTGGACTATTGCCAACAGGAGGAGGTAAATCCATCTGTTTTCAAGTGCCGGCATTAGCTAAAGAAGGTATTTGCGTAGTCGTATCGCCGCTCATAGCTCTTATGCACGATCAAGTTGACAACTTAAAGAAGAGAGGAATCAACGCTGTAGCAATAACAAGCAGTTTGACAAAAAGAGAAATTGACCGATTGTTAGATAATTGCATTTACGGAAAGGTCAAGTTTCTGTACGTTTCCCCTGAACGATTACAACAAGCACTTTTCATCGAGCGATTCAAACGAATGAATGTTAATCTTATTGCCATTGATGAGGCACATTGTATCTCTCAATGGGGGTATGATTTTAGACCGCCCTATCTCCAAATAAAAGAGCTTAGGCAATATCATCCAACTGTTCCCTTTTTAGCCCTTACAGCAACAGCTACCAAAGACGTTGTACAGGATATCCAAAAACAATTGGAGTTTAAACCTCAGCATCGTTTTTTTCAAAAAAGTTTTTACAGAGAAAATTTACAATATGTTGTATTGAATGAAGAAAACGCTTACGGAGCTATGCTCCGCGTAATCAAAAATGTAAAAGGTGCTGGAATTGTTTATGTTCGTTCGAGAAGAGAAACCGTAGAAATTGCACAGATGCTAAAGAATCAAGGTTTTTCGGCAACGTTTTATCACGCCGGATTAACGGTAGAAGACCGAAGCGAAAAACAACAAAAATGGAAAGACAATCAAATAAACATCATCGTTTCTACCAATGCTTTCGGTATGGGCATCGACAAACCTGATGTGCGATTTGTGGTTAATTTTGGTATTCCCGACAGTCCGGAAGCGTATTTCCAAGAAGCAGGTAGAGCAGGTAGAGACGGTAGAAAAGCCTATGCAGTATTGGTAATAAAACCCAATAACGATGAGTTATTAGAGAAACGATTAGCCTTACAGTTTCCCTCAAGAGAAACCATAAAAAAAGTGTATTATGCTATCTGTAATTATTACAGAATAGCTTTAGGAACGGGAGAATTTTTCACTGCGGAAATAGACATAGAACAAGTCGCACAAAAATTCGGAATAAAAGCATCTACACTTGTTTACGCACTTCCTTTTTTGGAACGTGCCGGATATGTATCCCTATCGGAATCTATGGGTAAAAAATCTACGGTAAAATTTTTACTGCAAGGTCAAGCTCTCTATGATTTTCAGGTACGACACCAAGAATATGATGAATTTATTCGCCTCTTGTTAAGAAGCTACGGCGGAATGTTTGAAACCCCTCAAAAAATAAAGGAAAAAACCTTAGCCAAACGAATACAACAATCTGTTGAAAAAGTAAAGAAGAAATTAAGAGAGTTACATCGTTTAGAAGTAATAGAATACAACGAAGCTACCTCTTTACCTCAACTTACGTTTTTACAACCACGAGTTGACGTAAAACACTTACGCATTCCAAAAGAAATTTACGAGAACAGAAAAACAGTTGCTCAAAAAAAGATGGAGGCAATCATTGATTATGCGTATCAAGAAGAAGAGTGCAGGAATATGAAATTACTCCATTATTTCAATGACCAAACAGCTTTCCCTTGCGGGAAATGCGATGTTTGTCTGAAAAAAAAGAAATCCACGACCAATACAAAAGACGTAGCACAGCAAATAAAAGAGTACATCATTTCCAATCACCCATCCGCAAATGAAGTCGCCGAACATTTTAGACCTATCTATGGCAAAGAACAAACACTCAACACTTTAGAAGAATTGATAAATAACGGTGAAATAAAAATAAACTCGAAAAACAGCTTGGAGGAGAGAAAATAAAATCTGAACAAAAAAAGTCCGAACCCATAAGAGTTCGGACTTTTAAGTATTGTATTAAAAAGTACGACTTATCTTTTAGCACGAGGCTCACTCGAAACAGATATTTTTTTTCTTCCTTTTCTTCTTCTTGCGTTGATTACTTTTCTACCGTTTTTAGTAGCCATTCTCGATCTAAACCCGTGTTTATTTTTTCTCTTTCTGTTCGATGGTTGAAATGTTCTTTTGCTCATTTTAAATTATGTTTTACCCTTTCGGTTATTCGTTGTATCTAAATTCGGACTGCAAATATAATACTTAAATTTAGAATAACAAATAAAAAATATTTTTCTTCATTAGATAATTTCTTTAGCTAATGAAGGAAAAACAATGTAAATAAAGACTTTGAATACTGACTTTAACACACAAAGCCTTAATTTCTTGTACAAATCATTCTTTTGGGTGAGATACAGCACTATTAAAAATAGTACCTTCGATGAGTATTCAAGAAACATTAAATCATTTCAAAAACAACAACTATGAAAACAAAACAATTACTTACAGGTATTTTATTGCTAACAGCTTTCCTTGTTAAAGCACAGGTTCCGACAACGGAACGAGATGCTTTAGTTACTTTTTTCAACTCGACGGGTGGGGGAGATTGGAATATCTACACTGGGTGGCTTACAGGGAATCCCGTATCGAGTTGGTATGGGATAGAAACACAAGTTGTTGACGGTGATGAACACGTTGTTGGTATTCAAATTACTAGCAATAATATGATAGGTCATTTGCCTTCAGAAATAGAGAATCTTCCTTATTTGAAGTGGATTATCCTAGACCACAATGATTTGGGTGGAACACTACCTAATGAAGTAGGGAATTTATCTCATTTAGAAAAACTGCATCTTAGACACAATTCCTTTTTAGGTGCTTTACCGACAGAATTGGGGAATCTGATAAATATGGATGAATTATTTCTATCCTTTAATCAATTTTCAGGAGGTATTGGCAAATGGGTAAGTAATTTAACACAACTAACTGGATTTTTAATCAATAATAATCAGTTTGGAGGTGTTATAGACTTATCTCAAAATGGCTTATTGGATTTTGTTGCTTTTAGCAATACACAGATTTCTGCAATAAATTTTAAAAATGGGAACAATGCAAATGTATCTAGCTTTGAAGCTGAAAACGTACCTAATTTAACTTGTATCGTTGTTGATGATGCGGATTACAGTTCTACCAATTGGAATTATGTTGATGCACAAGTTAATTTTGTAGAAACAACAGGGGAATGTACTCCATTATCTATCTCTGAAAAAGAATTTAAAACGATAACAGTTTTTCCTAACCCTACAAATGGTATTGTTCAAATTAGGACTGATGAATCCATTCATTCTATTTTAGTTTATTCTTCAGTAGGGAAACTCGTAATGAGCCACTCTTATCCAACAAGATCGATTGATTTAAGCGGATTGGAAAAAGGTGTTTATTTTATAACGGTAAAAACATTGTTGGGGGAAAGTAGAACTTATCCAATCCTTAAAGAATGATATGTCCTTTCAAAAGCCAAGACCATTGCAATATCAGTTGAAAATTCAATATTCTGCGTTATCAATCTTTTTTTAATACTCATTATCAACATGATAACTGCGATTGTTTTT
>JALWSJ010000321.1 GCA_026993705.1 Flavobacteriales bacterium | reverse complement strand
CTTTTAAAAAATGAAAAAACAGTAAAACAGGGTATCGCTGGGAAAAGACTTAAAGCTGGATGGAATGAAGAATATCTACTTAAAGTTTTAAATATAAAAGTATGATTTTGCCCTGTTCCCCTATCTTAAAGACTACGATTACAGTATTATGTAAATCAAACACTTACACCCAAATTAACTAAATAATTAAGACAACTTCCTTACAACCTATTCGAGTTAGAAATTGTATCCCTAACATGAAATGAAAGTAAGCACATAAAGCGGTTTTGTCACCCTCATACTTCTTTATATTTTATTTCCATAGCTGGGACTATGCAAAAGAATTTTTCATCGTCTAAGAAAACTAAAATTCACTTTCTTGCACTTATTTCACTCGCGTTAGGGATTGATATCCCTAACACGAGAAAAATAGACGATATAAAGAGTTTTTTGATTCCTTATACTTCTTCATAAAAATTTTCCATAGCTGGTGCTATGCAAAATTTTTATTCATCGTCTAAGAAACCAAAAATTCACTTTCTATCCGCCAATTTCACCCGCGTTAGGGATAGAACGGCGTGTTTGAACTCCTTTTGGTTTGTTGCATATATGCAAATCAAAAGAGTGAGTAGTGATAGCCCGACCTTTACGGCTTTGAAAAGTGGTGTAGTGCAACGAAACCGCTTTTTTATGCCGTAAAGGGAACGCCCTAATTATTTCTCTGCTTTTAATTCTTCTTCTGTTACAAATAGATAGATGACTTCGTCTTTTTTCTTCATTTTGTAGGTTTCTCGGGCAAACTTTTCCAGTGCTTCGGGGTTAGATGTCAATTCTTTGGTTTTCTTTTTAATCAGCTCAATGTCTTGCTCCCGTTGTGCATTTTCTTTTCTTAATTCTCGTAAATCCGCTTTGAGACGTATCAAACTAAATACGTTAGTGTCTTCTATAAAAAAAAGTACCACAAGCAGTGTTACCAAAGCTATCAGGTATTTGTTCTTTATATAAGGCAGGTATTTTTTTATTCTATCCATCGGCTAACAAAGGTAACAAGATGATACGATTTCTGTTTGACCGACTATTGCTTTTATGCACGTTTAGTTTTTGATAAACATTTGCGTATATTGCCTTTCATTTTCTTTAACCTGCACAAAATAAACGCCTTGCGGATAGTTTTCGGTATTGACTTGTAATATATTCCCTCCTATTTCGCCCGTGTATAGTGTTTGCCCCAAGGTGTTGGTTATTTTTATTTTCTTAACTATTTTTGTTGCTCCTTTTAGCAATACATTCAATTGATGCGTTACCGGATTGGGATAAATCGTCAACTTATCTTTTAGGTGTTCGTTTATTCCTACTCCTCCGGTTACAAACTTAGAAAGGTAAGTATCCAACGTAATATTATATGCGGTAATTTCCTCTGAAGAAATTAACAATTCGAATTCTGATTTTACGGTAATGGCTTCGATTTGCATACTTCCGGTTTGAGAGATACCACAGCGAGTGTTTATCCCTGAAAAAACATCGTAACCGCTAAATTGCGACAACTCCCACATAAATGGATTTGCTTGATTGTAGCCCACCAAACGTACCGAATGGGAATAATTATCGTATGTTGCTCCGGTTACCGTACCTTGTGTATCAAAACTATCTCTTACAGATAATGAATAATCTCCTGCTAATTTGGGCAGTACATATAGGTTGGTTTTCTTGTTTATCCAGTTTTTGGTAAACAGAAAAATACTATCTTGAAAAACCGTTATTGCTTCGCAATCGTAGTTGCTATTTTGAGGTTGAGAAGTGAACGACAATTGGTCGGCGTATTGAAAAGAAATAGTATCGGCGACTACCGAATTTTGCGTCAAGAAATCGGCTTTAGCTATTTTGTAAATCTTTAAATCGGTTCTGGTTCCAGTATTATTCCCTATATCACCGATGTAAATATAATTATCATCTTGAGCTATATCTTCCCAATCTACATTGCTTGCGTTACTAATACTTATCGTACGAGCAATTGTTCCATTTGTCGTATCTATTTCATACAATTCTGCTTCGCCTCCAGAATCGTTATGCGTTATTATACGATTATCAAAGAAAATCAATCCGCTAGTTTCTTTCAGTGTAGAATCGAGTTGAACAATGGGTGTACTTGCACAAGTTTGAGCAATCGTTTCATTGACCATTGCTCCGACAAACAACGCTACGGATAAAAGTCTAATCTTTATATGTATTTCCATTCCATTCTTTTTTAAAATTATCTAAAAACAACAGCATAAACTGATGCCGTTCTTCTGCCATTTCTTTCCCTGTTTTGGTTTGCATTCTATCTTTCAGCAATAACAATTTTTCGTAAAAATGATTAATCGTATGCCCTTTAGCTTTTTTATAGGTTTCAAAATCCTTATGCAATTCCGGTTCTTCGTTTGGGGCAAACAGCAAACGATTATGATGACCACCAAAGGCAAAAGCCCTCGCAATGCCAATAGCACCAATGGCATCTAAACGGTCGGCATCTTGCACTACTTTTCCCTCTATATTATCAGGAATTGTCTCTACTCCTGCACCTTTAAACGAAACACTTTTTACAATTGAGATTACCTCATCAATGAGTTTTTGCTCTGCGGAAAAATCACTTAATATTTGGGTTATCATTTTTTCTTGTGCATCTTCTCCCTCAAACAATTTATAATCACCCACGTCGTGAAGTAGAGCAGAAAGCTCCACTAAAAACAAATCGGCACCTTCCTTTGCTCCAATGTTTTTTGCCGTTTCTGTTACCCTGTAAATGTGCCACCAATCGTGTCCGGAACCTTCGCCTTCAAAAATTGTTTTTACCCGTTCACGAACCTGACTAATCAATTCTTTCATTATTTCAACTCGGGCTGTCTATATGACAATCGAACCTCGTCATCAGCTAACCACAATTTTATTGTTCCTTGATGAGCAGATTTATCTGCATATTGCGGGTCAAACTTAACCAAAGTATATCCATCCTCTTCCAAAGCAACAAAACCCTTCGGTAAGCTTTTTAAAATACGACGCACCATCTCCGACTTTAATTCTCTACCGTAAATTTCATCGCCCTCTGTTTTATATGCCAACTCAAAAGTAAATTTTCCCTCCACTTCTTTTATAGACTCCTCTCCACTTTCAAAATCTACATCAGTCGCATATTTCTTCTCGTTAGTACCTTGATACGTTACATTTTTACGAATGGTAGGAAATCCATCCTTATAACTCGCAATAAAAACACTGTTAATCTTGTGGTCAAAATCTCTAAGCACCTGATCTATCCCTTGCGACATACGATGTTCGGAAGTTAAATGAGGTTGCTCTAAATTACTTTGAGCCATAGCAGGTACGGCAAATAACCATCCTGAAAAAAATACAATTCTAAGCATAATTTGTTTTTTACTATTATTAATAATTAGGGCGTTCCCATTACGACATAAAAAGCAGTTTCGTTACACTACACTGCTTTTAACGCCGTAATGGTCGGGCTATCCGTTATATCTTTTAGGTTGCATATATGCAACAACCCAAAAGGATGCCACTCCTATCCCTAACGCATAAAAAATCAAGAGGTTGTTTTATTCTCAAAGAATATTTCATCTTATATCCACCGGTAAATTCATTCACGTTAAGCCAATACACACTTTACCCAAAAAGATAATGAGTCAGGCTTTGTGATAGAGAAC
>JALWSJ010000320.1 GCA_026993705.1 Flavobacteriales bacterium | reverse complement strand
TTTTCTCGGTGTACCGGAAATTCAAAATCGCCCTTTGGTCAAAAAAGTATGGACAGCGATTGAGCGTTTTATTTTTCCTAAATTAAAGACAGTTATTACGGTCAATCTCTCCATCTCAGATTTATACAAAAAAGATTATGGAAAGGAATTGTTAGTCGTCCGAAATATCCCTACACGAAAAGAAGTGAAGCATATAAAAAGATCTAAGGATTTGAATATGCCTTCGGATAAGAAAATAGTCATTCTACAAGGAGCAGGCATAAATGTTGATAGAGGAGCAGAAGAATTATTAGAAGCCATAGCCCTTAGCCAAGGTTTAATATTATACATTGTCGGAACAGGCGACGTATTGCCGATACTGAAACAAAGAGCAACAAAGCCTGATTTAATGGATAAAGTGAAATTTATAGGTCGAATACCTTACGATGAAATGATGCAATATACTTTCAATGCCGACGTTGGAGTAACCCTAGACAAAGACACGAATATCAATTATAGATTTAGCCTTCCAAATAAAATTTTTGATTATATGAAAGCAGGCATCCCTGTTCTAGCTAGCAACCTCAAAGAAGTCGCCAATATTGTTCATACTTACGATGTGGGAGTTGTAATAAACAACCATTCTCCCGTAACGATTTTAAAAGGAATACACGAAGCTATTGCTAAAAAAGAATTGTACGGAGCAAATGGAAAAAAAGCAATAGAAACAATTTCATGGGATAATGACATTGAAAAAGTAAAGGACGTCTATAAAAATTTAATAAATTAAAACGTGTACGAAAAGATAAAGAAAATAGCAAAGACAATTTTACCAAAGTCAATATTAGAAAAGAATGAAGAAACATTGCGTAATTTGGTAGCACTTAAATATCGTGGCAATACTGTCTTTTGCAATGTATGTTCATCAGGTCTCTCATCTTTCATTAAGTTAGACAACGATGAGTTGCTTTGCCCCAAATGCGGTAGTCTTCCCCGCACACGCCGTTTGTTGGAATTGATAGAAAAAGAACCTAATTGGTCAACCAAAAGTCTGTTACATTTTTCCCCTCCAAAAGCCCTAAGAAAAAAACTAAAAAGCCTTCCCTTAAAAGCATATGTTACGACCGATTACGAAGGTGAATTTAAAGCCGATAAAAAATTTAACATTCAACAAATAGATGAACAAGACAACACGTATGATCTCATCATCTGTTATCATGTCTTAGAGCATATTCCCAATGACCGACAAGCAATGAAAGAATTGTTCAGAGTATTGAAACCTCAAGGGAAATGTTTTATACAAACACCATTCAAAAAAGGTGAGATTTATGAAGATGAAACAATTACCACCCCCGAAGAACGTACAAAACATTTTGGTCAACACGACCACCTTAGAATTTATTCGGTAGAAGGATTATCCAAGCGATTAAAAGATGCAGGATTTCAAGTCAACGTCAGTACATTTCCCTCTTATCATAAATTTGGCTACAACCAAGAAACCGTTATCGAAGCGATAAAGTCATGAATATACTAATCGTTTGTGTCCCGATATATAATTTTCCCGTAGAAGAATTAGCCAATTCTTTGCAACAAGAAATACAAGAAAATCAGCTTCCTGTAGGTTTACTTTTTATCGACGATTGTTCAGACACATCCATACAAAAAAAGCACAAAAAATATTTCAACGACTCAAAAAACTATATTGAATTACCTAAGAATATAGGGCGAGCAAAAATCAGAAACCTGTTTTTACAACATACATCCACCCCTTATTTACTCTTTTTAGATGGAGATTCCAAAATAACCACTCCCCACTTTTTACAAGCCTATCTTCAACAAATAGAAAACGACTGTCTCGTTGTTTGTGGAGGTCGAATTTATCCCAACCAGTGTCCCTCCCAACAACAAAAATTAAGTTGGAAATATGGAATACTAAAAGAAAGTAAAACGGCTAACCAACGACAACAAAACCCCAATAAGTCATTTATGACCAACAACTTTCTAGTAAAAAGAACCATTTTAGAAAACATACCATTCGACGAACGGCTATCAAAGTACGGACACGAAGACACCCTATTCGGCTATCAGTTATATAAACATAAAATACAAATCAAACACATCGAAAACCCAGTGTTAAATGGCGACATCGAAACCAACAAAGAATTTTTACATAAAACACAACAAGGGCTTTTAAACCTGATTAAAATTAAAAACAATACCGAGCCCGATTTCACCGAATTTGTATCATTACTAACATTTTATCATAAGCTCAACCAATACAAATTGACAATACCCATTCTCTACCTTTACAAAATCAGCTCTTCTGCCATTCAAAAACTACTAATAAGCGGACACATCAGCATACCATTATTCAATTTCTATAAATTAGGATTCTTCCTTCAGCATAATAATGATTAGGGCGTTCCCATTACAGCATAAAAAAGCAGTTTCGTTGCACTACACTACTTTTATACGCCGTAATGGTCGGGCTATCCACTATATCTTTTGCCCTCCAAAAGGAGGGAGGGCAAAAGGATGCCGTTCCTATCCCTAACGCAAATTGGAGAGTAGAAAGTAAGACCGTAGCCAAAAGTTTATATTTTGTTTTTAATTTTTTCACTTTAAATACCAAATTAAAGTATTGGCGGACTTCATTAAATGCACTGACCTTTCGTTTAGTAGAAAACCCGCATTACGTATAGGTTTTGTTAGCAAATGTTTATTTCATATACTCAACTAATTCTGTTTCCTCTAAACCTACCATCTCTATAAAAATAGGAGTTTTATTTTTGTTGAAGATTATTGCATTCCAATGTGGTAATCCTTCTTCATTTTCCTTGTCTAAACTAACAATATAGTCCTCAATATTTCCTTGAAATATAAGAGTTCTTTTCTCTGCTGTTTCTGTGTTTCTGTGTAATTTTTCTGCTAAATCAATAAGGTTCGCCATTGTAGTCTGCTACGACATAAAAGTCTTCCTCTCCAATCCTTTCTTTTTCGCTAATTATTTGTTGGTCTGTTGGGTAAATTAAAACTATGCAGTTTTCTAATATGCTTTGGCTATTGGCTGAATCTGCTTCAGCGATAAAGTATTGAAAGGTTTTATCGTAAGAGTCATAAGCTATTTAGGGTTTTGTATTCTTGATGTTTTCCTGATTACACTCAATGCCCCAAATTGAAATTCCTTTTTTGTCAATATTAATTTCGATTGTATTAGTATCAATCAATTTAAATTGATTCGTGTCAGCATAGTTTGTATCAAAAACAGCACTTAATATGGGTTTGTTCTTCAAGAAAGTCAACTGCACCCAGTTATCTTTTTTAGTCCACTTACCAGAAGAATTAATAATTACAGCTTCATCATCAGTCATTGGTTGTGGGATGGTTTGCATAAAGTAGTCAAATTTACCATTTGGGTTAATAGTTAGTCTTATGTTTGCAAGACCATTTGCTCCACTTTGATAAATGATTGGATTTTCAATTGTTGTATTAAAATTCTTTTTAAGTTGTTGAGAATCCTTCTTTACGACTTCTTTTTTATTAGATTCTACTTTTTGATTTTCGGAGTCAGAATTACAGGAGATGAGAGTTGAAATTAACAACATCTGAAATAGTCTTCTTGTCATTTTTAATATTTGCTAACGCACAGTGTATAAAGCGTAGCCGACCTGAGTCGGCTATGCTTTATACATATTGTTATGA
>JALWSJ010000319.1 GCA_026993705.1 Flavobacteriales bacterium | reverse complement strand
CCCGTTAACGATGTGATCGATATTCTAAAACCCGAGAGTTTTTATAAAGAGTCGCATCAAAAAATATACGAGGCAATCTACGAGCTTTTTGGAGCATCCGAGGCGATTGATATTCTTACGGTAACACAAAAGTTACGTTCAAAAGGGGATTTGGAAGCAGCCGGAGGTCCTTATTATATAAGTCAGTTGACCAATCGTGTAGCATCGGCGGCACACGCAGAAGCTCACGCCCGTATTATTGCTCAAAAATATATTCTTCGCGAATTGATTACCATTTCGAGTAAAGTCATACAAAAAGCCTACGACGAAACAACCGATGTTTTTGATTTGTTAGACGAGGCGGAAAGTGGATTGTTTGCCGTAGCCGAAGGGAATATTCGTAAGAATTACGATAAAATGTCCACCTTGATTAAGCAAGCTGCAGAGGAAATTGAAATCGCCATGAATCGAGAAGATGGAGTGAGTGGTATTCCAACAGGTTTTGCTGCATTGGACAGAGTAACTTCCGGTTGGCAACGTTCCGATATGGTTGTGTTGGCCGCTCGTCCGGGGATGGGAAAAACAGCCTTTGTGATTTCCATGGCAAGAAATATGGCAGTAGATTATAATCATGGCGTAGCCATATTTTCGTTAGAGATGAGTTCCCTTCAAATTGTAAATCGATTAATTTCCGGAGAAGCAGAGATACCGGCGGAGGATATAAGAAAAGGTAATTTTACACAAGAAAAATTCAATAAACTATTCGAAAAGACAAAGAAATTAGCAGAAGCCCCCATATACATTGACGATACACCGGGATTATCGGTTTTTGAGTTAAGGGCAAAATGTAGAAGGCTAAAACAACAACACGATATTAGTATTGTGATTATCGATTACCTTCAATTGATGTCTGCCGGCGGAAGCGGAGGAAACAGAGAGCAGGAAATCAGTACCATTTCACGTTCGATAAAAGAAATAGCCAAAGAATTAGATGTGCCGATTATTGCCTTATCACAGTTGAGTCGTTCGGTAGAAACCAGAGGAGGGGATAAACGTCCGATGCTCTCCGATTTGAGGGAGTCTGGAGCCATAGAGCAAGATGCCGATATTGTAAGTTTTATCTATCGTCCGGAGTATTATCAAATGGAAACATGGCCGGATGAAACACCATGTGCAGGGCAAGGAGAAATAATCATTGCTAAGCATCGTAACGGTTCTTTAGAAGACGTTCGGCTTAAATTTATCGGAAAATATGCCAAATTTGATAACTTGGATGCTTTCGATACAGACTTTGATTACGCATCGGGAGGAATGACGCTAAAACCCAACGAAAGTTTTGATGAGGAAACAGGCACACTGACCATATCCTCAAAAATGAACGACGACTTAGACGATTTTGAATTAGACGGCGACGAAGAAGCTCCGTTTTAGAAGTTTTTGGGCGTTCCCTTTCACGAATAAAAAACATTCCGTTTCACTAAATGTTTTTTACACGTGAAAGGTCGGGCTATCACTACTCGCTTTTTGTTGCTTGCAAACAGCAAGCAAGCAACAAAAGAGCTCAAACATGCCGTTCTATCCCTAACGCGGGTGAAATGAGCAATAAGAAAATGAGTTTTAGTTTCTTTAGACAATGAAAAAAATCTTTGCATAGCACCCGCTATGGAAATATTTTTTGAAGAAGTATAAAGGGAATAAAAACATTTTATGATGCTCATTTTATATGTGTTAGGGATATAAATCCCTAACGCGGGTGGAAATGTACAGCAAAATTAGAAAAATGAAAATAAAAGAAATTACCAGTTATTTAGAAGAAATCGCACCATTATCTTATCAAGAAAGTTACGACAATGCAGGATTAATCGTAGGCGATGGTAATGCCGAAGTAACAGGAATATTAGTCTGCTTAGACAGCACAGAAGAAATCATAGAAGAAGCCATCCAAAAAAACTGCAATTTGGTGGTGGCTCATCATCCGATTGTATTTGAAGGATTAAAAAAAATAACAGGAAAAAATTACGTTGAAAGAACAGTTATAAAAGCAATAAAAAATGATATTGCTATTTATGCTATCCATACCAATTTAGACAATGTAATAGAGGGTGTAAACGGTAAAATAGCCGAAATTTTAGAATTGCAAAAGACAAGAGTACTTGCCCCGAAAACGGGATTATTGAAGAAATTAATAACGTTCGTACCCTACGAAGCAAAAGAACAAGTCCTTCAAACTCTATTTAAGGCAGGAGCCGGAAACATAGGCGAGTATAGTGAGTGCAGTTATGCCACTGAAGGCAAAGGGACGTATTTGCCGAGTGAAAATTCCAATCCCTACAAAGGAAAAAAAGGAGAACGACACACCGAACCTGAGTACAAAATAGAAGTTCTATATACAAAAGAAAAAGAAGGTAAAATCTTAAAAGCTCTTTTTCAAGCACATCCTTACGAAGAAGTTGCTTATGATTTGATTCAGTTAACCAATACATCATCTTTAATCGGTGCAGGAATCATTG
This sequence comes from Flavobacteriales bacterium, assembly GCA_026993705.1. GTDB lineage: Bacteria > Bacteroidota > Bacteroidia > Flavobacteriales_D > Parvicellaceae > S010-51. The sequence continues at coordinate 1,199 of JALWSJ010000319.1, read as the reverse complement.
GAGAATTGAAAGAAGAGGTTGATGCTTTAACGTTTTTAAAGGAATTAAAAGTAAAAATGAATACATCTTGTATTCGTCATACAGCTCTATTGGACAAAAAGATAAAAAAAGTAGCTCTATGCGGTGGAGCAGGAAGTTTCCTACTCAAAGAAGCAAAAAGTCAACAAGCTGATATTTTTATTACAGGAGATTTTAAATATCACGAATTTTTTGATACTGAAAATCAGATAATTATAGCAGATATAGGTCATTTTGAAAGCGAACAATTCACAATTGAGCATTTAGCCTCGCTTTTAAAAGAAAAATTTAGTACTTTTGCGGTTCAATTAACTGAAAAGGAAACAAATCCGATACACTATTTGTAATTTTGTAATATGGCAAAAAAGAAAAACAGAACACCAGAAGAAAAATTAAGAGCTCTTTTAGCTCTTCAAGTTATCGATACGAAGATAGATTTAATTAGAGAAGTAAGAGGAGAACTTCCTTTGGAAGTACAGGATTTGGAAGACGATATTGTTGCTGCTCAATCTAAAATTGAAAAAGTAGAAAGTGAAATTCACGATTTGAATGTTCAAATTACAGAGAAAAAGAACATCATTGAATTAGCCAAAGGGTTGATAGATAAATATAAAACTCAACAAGAAAACGTAAGAAACAATAGGGAGTTTGATGCCTTATCAAAAGAAATTGAGTTCCAAGAGTTAGAAATTCAATTGGCTGAAAAAAGAATCAACGAGTATAAAGCTAAAATAGCTCATAAAGAGGAGATATTAGCTGAAAATAAAGAGAAATTGGTTCAAATTCAAGAAGCTCTCGAGGCAAAGAAAAAGGAATTGGAAGAAATTACAGCTGAAAACGAAAAAGAAGAAGCTATTTTAATCGAAGAATCTAAAAAAGCAGAAGCTAAGGTTGATCCTCGTTTGTTAAAAGCTTATAAAAGAATCAGACGTTCAGCAGTTAATGGATTGGCGGTTGTAGCCGTTGAGCGTGGTGCTTCCGGAGGTTCATACATCAAAATTCCACCTCAAAGAGAAATAGATATTGCGGCAAGAAAGAAAATTATCATTGACGAACACAGTGGAAGAATTTTAGTAGATCCGGCTATGGCTGAAGAAGAACAAAAGAAAATGGATAAAAAATTAGCTAAACTTTTTAAAGAGGCTTAATCATAAAATTTCCAACTTTTAACAAAAGCCGAT
>JALWSJ010000318.1 GCA_026993705.1 Flavobacteriales bacterium | reverse complement strand
ATACGAAATTATGATGCTAAGACTGGAAAATATGATATAATGTAGCCCACCCCCACAAGAAAAGTTGTATTCACTCCACTTTCACTCGTTCCTCCTTCTCGTTTCTTTCATTGGTAGCTTTCCTTTCTTTTTTTTAGTTTGTTTAACGCCTATGGCAGTAAGGTAAAAAAAACAAACCGCAACCAGTAATTTTTGCTCGCCTGCGTATCGGGCTTATAAAGTAGGTACGTTGTTGGCACAACTTTACACCTACTATGAGCCCTCAACTCGCAGTCTATGCTCGCATAGTTCTTCGTTCGCCATCGGCTGTCGCCTACTCACTACGGCTCAAGGCTGTTTTTCCTTGTTTAGGTTTTATTTATCAAATTTTTAGAGTAACTTTAAGTTTTAAAATAAATATATATGAAAGCACAAATATTATCTCTTTTAACTGTTTTTTCTTTATCAGGTGTTTATTCTCAATCATTGGTGAGCGTTACACCATTAAATGATTATTCTGTTTCAGCTGTTCAGTCTGCGGTTACTTCCGAAGGGTGGAGTACAGCTAATTTATTGATTAATCCGGTAAAAAGTTATAAGATTACATATAACACCACAGATGCTCACGGGAATAATACGGTAGCGTCGGGAGCTGTTTATATTCCTCAATTAAGTTGTTCTTCCGCTCCTTTGTTGGTGTACGAACACGGAACAGAATTTGTAAAAACCAACGTTCCTTCCACAGGAGCGTACGCTGACAGAGGGATATACTTTTCAACATCCGGTTACATAGCTGTTCTTCCTGATTATTTGGGATTGGGAGATAATCAAGGGATACATTTATATCAACATGCGGAAACCGAAGCTACCGCTACGGTGGATTTGTTAAGAGCTGTGAGAGAATACTTGGATACCGCAACCAATATTCCCGCGGATAACGGAGAGTTATACGTAACCGGTTATTCTCACGGAGGACATTCGGCAATGGCAACATTGAAATATATTCAAGACAATAATTTGCAAAATGAGTTTAATGTCATTGCTACTGCTCCGCTTTCCGGTGCGTACGATATGGTAAAGGCTCAATATGATATGATTTTTGACGGAGATTCCAATTACTATGCTTCTCCGTTTTTACCTTATATATTGGCTTCGTTTCAAGAGGCTTATGGGAATGTTTATCAAAATTATTCTGATATTTATGATTCTCCTTATGATGCGAATATCGAAAATTATTTACTTGCCGGAACACATACCGGATTTGAATGGTATTTTATGCTGGGAGGTGGGAATTACTACAACTTTATGCAAGATAGTGTTTTGCAAAATATGCTAGGCGATGTAAATAGAGATACGCATCCGATTAATATTGCTTTAAGAGAAAACAGTCTTTATAATTGGGTGCCTCAAACACCTGTTAAAATGCTTTATTGTGGTTCAGATTCTATGGTTTCTCCTAACAATGCTCGTTATACATTGGATTCTATGGTAAATTTGGGAGCAACACAAGTGGAAGCCTTAAATCTGAATAATAATGCCGACCACAATGGCTGTTTTTTGCCAGCTACTGCTTATGCGTTAACTTGGTTTGATAGTTTGGCTACAAAATGTAGTTATGCAGGTATTGAAGATGTGGATTTGATTAAAGTAGAGGTTTACCCTAATCCAACATCTCAATTTTTAAAATTTAAAGGATTGGAAGATGATTCTGATTTATCGGTAAGACTTTTGAGTATTTCGGGGGCGGTTCTATTTCAAGAACGTTTAAGGAATAATATATTGGATGTAGAAATCTTGGAAAACGGTTTTTATTATGTTGAATTATTAGACGATAATAATTTACCGGTTCATCAAATTAAGTTTATCAAACAGTAGGAATGAAGATAGCAGAAGTAGAGAAATTGATTGCAGAGAGCGGAATGAAATTTAATATTCCTGTTGAGCAGTTAGAGGTAAAATTAAAATCAATAAAAGCACTCATCTTTGATTGGGACGGGGTGTTTCATAGTGGGTATAAAAATGAAACCGGAACGTCGTCTTTTTCCGAAGCTGATTCTATGGGAGTAAATATGTTGCGATTCGCTTATTATTTGATTAACGCATCTATCCCTTATACGGCGATTATAACCGGAGAAAATAATCCTACCGCTTTTTATTGGGCTGAACGAGAGCGCTTAAATGATGTCTTTTTTAAGGTGAAAGACAAGGTGAAAATTTTAGATTGGTTGAAAAAGAACAGAGGAATAGAATCTTATGAGGTTGTATTTGCCTTTGATGATATTTTGGATTTGAGTTTAGCAAAAGAATGCGGAGTTCGTATATTAATCAAGAGGGAGAGCAGTAAAATGTTGCAGAACTACTGTGTAAACAATAATATTTGCGATGTTATTACGGCTAATGACGGAGGGAATCACGCGGTGAGAGAAATAAGTGAGTTGATTATCGCTCTGTTAGGAAAGTGGAATCAAGTGGTGGATGAACGGGTGCAATTTGATGGTTTGTATAAACCTTATATACAGCAAAGACAAAAAATTCAGACCTCAAGATTCTCTTTTGCCAACGGAAAAGTTGAGCTTGTTCCAAATTAGTTTTACTTTTACGATTCTTAATATTGAATAGAATGATAGAAACGGTTGAAATAAAAAAAGCATACGGAGATTTGGAGGTGTTGAAAGGAGTTCATATCAATATCAACGAAGGAGAAGTGGTTTCTATTGTTGGTTCTTCGGGAGCGGGAAAAACTACTTTTTTACAAATATTAGGAACGTTGGATTTACCCAGTAGTGGAAAAGTTTTGTTTGACGGTGTAGATGTTTCGACTTTAAGTAAGAAAAAGTTAGCGAGGTTTAGAAATAAAAATATTGGATTTATTTTTCAATTTCATCATTTATTACCAGAGTTTACGGCTTTAGAGAATGTATGTATTCCCGCTTTTATTGCGGGTGTATCGAAAAAAGAAGCCGAACAAAGAGCAATGAGGTTGCTTACTAAATTAGGGTTAGCACATAGGGCGGAACATAAGTCCGATTCATTATCGGGAGGGGAGCAACAACGTGTAAGTGTTGCACGAGCTTTGATTAATAATCCTAAGCTAATCTTAGCCGATGAGCCGAGCGGAAATTTAGATTCTAAAAATGCTCAAGAGTTGCATCAATTGTTTTTTGACTTGCGAGAGGAGTTTAATCAAACTTTTGTGATTGTAACGCACAACGAAGAGTTAGCGAATATGGCGGATAGAAAATTGGTGATGAAAGATGGTATTATTGCTGACCAAAATTAATATAATCCGTAGGATTTAATGGTGTGCCTTTATGCCACAATTCAAAATGTAAGTGAGGTCCTGTGGATAAATTTCCTGAGTTCCCAATGATACCAATTGGCTCGCCTGTCTTGACAACATCACCCACTTTTTTAAGTAACACGGAATTATGTTTATATACCGAAACCAAATTATGGTTGTGTTGTATATAAATAACATTTCCGTTATTGGGCGACCAATCGGTAACGATAACCGTACCACCAAGCGTTGATTTTACCGCTTCATCTTTCGGAGCGATGATGTCAATTCCAAAATGCCCTTTTTGAATATCTATACTATCGGATAATTCGCCGTAAACTGGTGGGAAAAATAAAATACCTTTAAGGTCTTTGTATTGAATGGTTTTATTTTGCGAGATTAAATATTTTTCTTGTTCTTCAATTTTTTGTCTT
>JALWSJ010000317.1 GCA_026993705.1 Flavobacteriales bacterium | reverse complement strand
CATTCCAAAGGCTACAATATTTCTATAGAGGGCAAAACTCTTCCCCAAAGCTAAAGTTTCTGCGGGTAACTGTACCAAACCAACCGTCACCCAAGATACTAGAAAAGCAGTTACTGCAACCAAATCTACTCCTGACTCTAGAAAATCACTTCCCAAAATATATCCTGTTATGGGATTACCTGTCAGAAAACTTCCTAATGTAGCTCCTTTAATTGCATCAAAAAAAGGATTCCCCGTAAAGAAAGACTCATAAAACTTTTTGGGGATTATTACATTCAAGCAACTTACTAATAAAATAACACCTAAAATAAGAGGTAGCATTGCCGTAATACCTTTAATAGCCTTATTATTAGCAGACTTTAATCGCTTATTATTCATTTATTTTTACTCATTTATTCGAAAAATTATTTTTAATAAATTCAACTATCAGTTAAACAAAAATTTACTACTGTTAATTTCTACATAATTTTACAATTTTAGCATACACATTATTAATCTATTAAATCTGCAAATAAAATTCTATTATAAAAACCAAATTCCGCATAGTTAATTAAAATACTCATTTCAATATTTAAATGGTATTAATACTTACTGTAGCAAAACCGTACTTAGATTAGAACCAAAACTCAATTTGATTTTTCTTAACTGAACTATTTGTTGCTTTAAGGTAACACAAAAAAGCACCTACATTTTGCAGGTGCTTTTTTGTTATATTGAAGTATTCTTATTCTTCTTCAGAAGAAATTGAATCATCATTCGGATTTTCATTCTCTTCGAAATCTTCATTTTCATCTTTTTCTACCTTCGCAACGGCAGCAATAGTATCCCTACCTCTTAAATTGATAAGTTTTACTCCTTGAGTTGCTCTTCCCATTGTTCTAAGAGAAGAAACGTGCATACGAATCATGATACCGGACTTATTGATAATCATTATATCATCGTCATCCGTAACAACCTTAATCGCGACAAGGTTTCCAGTTTTTTCGGTAATATTAAGTGTTTTAACTCCTTTACCTCCCCTTTTGGTTATTCTGTAAATAGGTTCATCAGTTTCCGGGTCATTCAGATACGTTCTTTTACCGTACCCTTTTTCGGAAACTACAAGAATAGTATTTGAAAAATCTTCGACACAAACCATTCCTACAACTTCATCATCAGGTTTTACAATTGTAATTCCTCTTACCCCGGATGCTGTTCGTCCCATAGGTCTTACTTGTTCCTCAGAAAAACGAATTGCTCTACCCGATTTTAGTGCCATTACGATTTCGTTTTTACCATTGGTTAACTTAGCTTCCAATAGTTCATCTCCTTCTCTAATCGTGATAGCATTGATTCCGTTTGTTCTAGGACGAGAATAGGCTTCTAATTTTGTTTTCTTGATAATACCTTTTTTCGTACACATTACGATAAAGTTATTATTTACATACTCTTCATCTCGTAAATCATTTGTGCTGATATAAGCCTTGACTTTATCATCTTGCTCAATATTTATTAAATTTTGTATTGCTCTACCTTTTGAAGTTTTAGAACCTTCTGGTATTTCAAAAACTCGCATCCAGAAGCATTTTCCTTTTTCTGTAAAAATGAGCAAGTAATTGTGATTTGTAGCAACAAATAACTCTTCTAAGAAATCTTTATCTCTTGTTGTAGAGCCTTTTGAACCTACTCCTCCCCTATTCTGTACCTTATACTCGTCCAATCTTGTACGTTTAATGTATCCTGCATGACTAATGGTTACAACCATTTCTTCATCAGGAATTAAATCTTCGATACGCATTTCGTTAGCAGAATACTCAATAACAGAACGTCTTTCATCACCATATTTTTCTTTTATTTCTAAAAGCTCTTCTTTGATGATTTCCATTCTCCTTGATTCATTTGCTAAAATATCTTTTAAGTCAGCAATGGTTTTCATCAACTCATCAAACTCTGCTCTCAATTTATCTTGTTCAAGACCTGTTAATTGTCTTAAACGCATTTCAATGATAGCTTTGGCTTGAATTTCTGAAAGTTCAAAACGCTCAATCAAGCTTTCTCTTGCTGCATCAGGGCTTTTTGAAGCTCTTATGATTTTAATTACTTCATCTATATTGTCAGAAGCTATGATTAAACCTTCTAAAATATGAGCTCTTTCTTCAGCTTTTTTGAGTTCGTATTTCGTTCTTCGTATGATTACTTCGTGTCTGTGCTCCACAAAATGATGAATCATATCTTTAAGATTCAGCATCTCTGGTCGCCCATCAACTAAAGCAATGTTATTAATTGAAAATGAGGTTTGTAAGGCTGTATATTTAAATAGTTTGTTTAAAACAACATTTGGTATTGCATCTCTTTTTAGTTCATAAACAATACGCATCCCATTACGGTCAGACTCGTCTCGCAATTCAGAAATACCAGTTAACTTACCTTCATTAACTAAGGCTGCTGTTTTTTCAATCATATCAGCCTTATTAACTTGATAAGGTATTTCTGTAACGATTATTGCTTCTCTTCCCTCTCTAATTTCTTCTATGGAAGCTTTTGCACGCATTACGATTCTACCTCTTCCAGTTTCAAAGGCTTTCTTTACGCCTTCATAACCATAGATAATTCCTCCTGTTGGAAAATCAGGAGCTTTTATGTATTGCATTAAACCTTCTACATCAATTTCTCTATTATCTATATAAGCAATAGTTCCATCAATAACTTCTGACAAGTTGTGTGGAGCCATATTGGTAGCCATACCAACAGCAATACCCGCTGCACCATTCACTAACAGATTAGGTATCCTCGTTGGCAAAACAGTTGGTTCTTGTAAAGACTCATCAAAGTTTGGTCGAAAATCAACGGTATCTTTTTCTAGATCAGACAATAATTCTTCAGCGGCTTTTTTTAACCTTGCCTCGGTATAACGCATAGCGGCAGGGCTGTCACCATCTACCGAACCAAAGTTACCTTGACCGTCAACTAAAGGGTAACGCAACGACCACTCTTGTGCCATACGAACCATTGTATCGTAAACAGAGGAATCTCCATGTGGGTGATACTTTCCTAATACTTCACCGACAATACGAGCTGATTTTTTATAAGCACTATTGGCTCTTACTCCTAAATCCAACATTCCGTAAAGAACTCTACGGTGAACCGGTTTTAATCCATCTCTTACGTCCGGTAATGCACGAGAAACAATAACCGACATTGAGTAATCAATGTAAGCTGATTTCATTTCTTCCTCGATGCTTACGGGGATTATTTTTTCTCCTTTTCCTTCTTCCATTTTTTATTGTTAATGGTTAATACAATTTAAATATTATTTCACTTTTATAAAGCCTTCGAAAGTACTCATTTAAAACATTACAACAAGGAAAAAACAACATGGATTTGCTAACAAAAACCTGTGAACAAAAGTAAAGTTGTTAATAACTATTGGGTTACCTTATTTATTTATCTTTGGTGTTGAACGTTTATTGAATTATTTAGGTGGGTATTTCGTGGATGTTTAACTTTTTTTGAGTAACCAAAAATTCACTTTCTATCCGCCAATTTCGTCCGTGTTAGGGAGCGTATCCCTAACACATATAAAATGAGCATCATAAAATGTTTTTATTTTCTTTATACTTCTTCAAAAAATATTTCCATAGCGGGTGCTATGCAAAGATTTTTTTCATTGTCTAAAGAAACTAAAACTCATTTTCTTATTGCTCATTTCACTTGCGTT
>JALWSJ010000316.1 GCA_026993705.1 Flavobacteriales bacterium | reverse complement strand
TTTATCGTAAAAGTTGTGGATAAGCAAACTCAAAAACCGATTGAGAGTGCTTCCGTAAGAATGATAAAAAACGGACTTGTAGCACAGCATTTAATAACAAACAGGAACGGCACTTCTTCGCAAAAAGTAGATTTAGGACTTTATTATTTTGTTACACAAAAAGAAGGGTACGAAAGTGTTGAGTTTCCAAAATATATCAACAAGAAAAATAATTTTGTATTGATTGAAATGCAAAAAAGAGAAGAGGAGAAAATAGCTGAGCAGATTCCCGAAGCTGAAAACGTAGAAGAGATTCCGAATATAGAGAAAGAGGAAAAAAAAGAAAATTCCGATACGGTAGAAGTTGTAGAAGAAGTTCTTTTGGAGGAGGAACGTCCGCCAGTTGATTCGGTATCCTTGCCGAAAGATGAAAAATACCCGAATTTTCCATTGTCTAAATACAAGCCTAATAATATAGTTTTTTTAATAGATGTTTCTACGTCTATGCGGTTTACGGGAAAGTTAGATTTGTTAAAAGCCTCAATGATAGAAATGACAAAACTGTTGAGAGATGTGGATAATATTACAATTGTTACGTATGCGAGTAAAACACAAGTTGCCATGGAGGCAATGAGTGCTGATAACAAAGATTCAATTATTGCTAAAATAGAATCTTTACAGGCTAGAGGAATGACTGCCGGAGGGAAAGGGTTAAAATTAGCGTACAGCAAAGTATGTGAGTCCTTTATAGCCGGAGGGAATAATGAAATAATAATGGCAACGGACGGGGATTTTAACAGCGGAAGTGAAAACGTATATAAATTAGCCAAAAAATATAAGGAGAAAGGAGTGAAAGTTTCGGTGATTGGTATAAAAAACAGACGAGAGCATGAACGAAATATGAGAAAACTGGCAACCAATGGAGGAGGTAATTATATAAAAATTGATAATTTTGATGATGCTTTGCAGAAGTTGGTGGAAGAAATAAAGAAAAGTAGTTTGATGTAGATTTAAAGAATTAAAAAGGAAATTAAAGAAGCGAAATTACTTGCGAATTTATGGTATAATCAACTTCATTATGTACTTTTGAAAAAAAACTTTTTATGAAAAAAGAAGATTGTTTTCAACTTGGATTAATTTCCAAAACACATAGTTTTAAAGGAGAGGTTATTTTGTTTTTGGATACCGATATTCCTGAGAATTATTATAAATTAAAGCATTTCTTTTTAGAAGTGAATAAGCAATTGGTTCCCTACTTTATCGAGAAAAGTAAAAAGCATAAGCACAATCAACTTCGGATAAACATTGATGGAATACGAACACAAGAAGAAGCTGAAAGGTTAACGGGGAAAAGCGTATTTTTACCCTTGGAACTGTTACCTGAATTAGAGCCACATCAATTTTATTTTCATGAAATTGTCGCTTTTGATATTCTGAACGAAAAGGACGAAGTGGTAGGACAGGTCATAGAGGTTGTTGATAATCCTGTAAACCGGTTGTTGAATGTGCAATTACCGAACAATAAAGAAGCTTTATTACCCTTTAATGATAATCATATTTTGAAAGTTGACAAACCAAATAAAAGTATTCAACTCTCTATCCCTGAAGGGTTGCTTGAGTTGTATTAGTGATTTTAGCGAATAGCAATATGGTACGTGTAGTTCAAAATATAAGTGAAGAGGATATCTTTAACCTAATCAATTTATCGAATCAAAATTTTGGCGATGGGTATCTTACTTTTGAGTATTTTAAAGAAGTGAAAGATTCTGAAAAGTATTATTCTTGGAAACTTGTTAGTGCCAACGAGGTTATAGGTTTTCTAGTTGTTTATAAAACTTCTCCATATGAGGTAGAAGAAAAAATTAAAGATATTGAGGTGGTAAAAAATATAATGAGTCCTCTCTATTGTATTGATACAATCGTTGTGAAAACTACATTTAAGAGAAAAGGGTTTGGGAAACAGTTAATCAATAGAGCGATTAATTCATTTGAAAAAAGTAGTCATTACGTTATGTATGCTTGGCAACATGGGGAAAAAATAAACATACAAAGAATAGCTAAATGTTTTCAATTTAATAAGTTGTTATTTTATAAAGGGTATTGGGAAGAAGAATGTATGAAAGGGGATTTTAGGTGTCCCGCTAAGAAAGATAGTTGTGTTTGTTCAATGGTGCTGTATTATCGATGAACCGATTAAATAATTTAAGGGTAAAAAAACAGAAGTCATTGTTTTTTGGGGAGTGTTTATAAAAGATTATCTTTGCATTCCTTTGTGTGTTTCAATATAGCGTTTAAACCGTAAGTTGTTTGTGATGAGGGGGGATAAATTATAAAAGTAAGAACATCATAAGAAGAGTATTCATGCAATTTGAATTAACAAAACAATTTATAGAGGACTTAAATCTTGCGGTTGCTGAGAAGAATGCCGACAAGCTCGATGAGTTGTTGGAAGGTTTACATCCGGTTGATATTGCCGAAATCTTAGATGAAGTAGATCTCCAAGTAGCTCAGTTTATTTACCGTCATTTAGATGAGGAAACCGCTTCTGCTGTGTTAGTTGAATTGGAGGAGGATATCCGTGAGCGTTTTTTAGCTTCTTTGTCGGCAAAGGAAATTGCAACTCAATTGGATAATGTAGATTCCGATGATGCGACGGATATTATTCAAGATTTGCCTGATTACAGAAAACAAAGGGTACTTTCTGAATTGGAAGATGCTGAACAGGCAGAAGATATTGTTAAATTGTTGAGGTATGACGAAGATACTGCAGGAGGGTTAATGGCTAAAGAGTATATTGCAACCAATGTGAATTGGACAATGTCTAAAAGCCTGAGGGAGCTTAGAAAACAAGCAAAAGAAACTAGTCATGTTTATACTATTTATGTAGTAGATGATGAAAGATATTTGTTGGGAACATTATCCTTAAAGAGTTTTTTATATGCGGATACAGATACGAAAATAAAAGATTTGTACCGTAAAGATCCTATTTCTGTTACGACTGATACGCCTGCAGATGAAGTAGCTCAATTAATGGAAAAGTACGATTTGGTTGCCTTGCCTGTTATCGATAAAGAAAATCATCTTGTTGGAAGGATTACGATTGATGATGTGGTGGACATTATCAAAGAAGAAGCGGAAAAAGATTTTCAGATGGCAAGTGGTATTTCCGAGCGTGTTGATGATAAAGATTCAGTTTGGGTGTTGACACGAGCTAGATTGCCTTGGTTGCTTGTTGGTTTATTGGGAGGAATTTTAGGGTCGCTTGTGATTGGTAGTTTTGATGAGCAGCTGGAAGTGTTGCCGGTGTTAGCTTTCTTTATTCCTCTTATAGGTGCAATGGGGGGGAATGTAGGCGTGCAATCTTCCGCAATTATTGTACAAGGATTGGCAAATAATTCGTTATCGTTGGACTCTACGGCTAAAAAAGTCTTAAAAGAATTGGGGGTTGCTGCGGTAAATGGGGTAATTTTAGCCTTTTTGATATTTACTTATACCTATATTACAGGTTCACCGATTAAGTTAAGTCTTACTATTTCTATAGCTTTGTTTTCTGTTATTATTTTTGCCGGTGTTTTTGGTACGATAGTTCCTTTAATCTTGCATAAACAAAATATAGATCCTGCATTGGCTACCGGTCCGTTTATTACGACAATGAACGATATTATCGGGCAGTTGATTTATTTTTCTATTGCGTGGTGGTTTTTCTTTTGATAGGGAATTGGGGGAAGGCACGAAATTGAAAGTTACATTCTTGCATTTAATTCATTCTGCGTTAGGGATTATTAAGCGACTGTGAAAAAAATAGTTGAGTTTTTGAGCTAACGTAAAAATATTGTCGATTTTATAATTATTTGATTATCAGTGTTGTATTTTTACGTTAGTTGGAATTCCTAACACAGTTAATCTAAGCACAATAAAATGTTTTTAGTATCCTTATACTTCTTTATATTTTCTTTCCATAGCTGGAGCTATGCAAAGAAAATAATCATCGTCTAAGAATACTAAATTTAATTTTTTTGTATTTATCTCAACTGCGTTAGGGATAGAAACGGCATCCTTTTGGGTTGTTGCATATAAGCAACCCAAAAGATATAGTGGATAGCCCGACCATTACAGCGTTAAAAAGTGGTGTAGTGAAAACGGAACTACTTTTTTATGCCGTAATGGGAACGCCCTAACTTACTTTATATAGAAAGAATATCTACTAGTTTGAGTAAGTTCGGGTTGATTTCTTTGTGGTGTTTTATGGCTTTATTAAAAGGAGTTAAAACGGTGGTTCGATTCATAAATCCGACCATAACGTCTTTTTTGCCTTGTAGCAAATAGTCAACAGCTCCGGCTCCCATTTGACTGGCTAGGACACGGTCGAAAGCAGAAGGACTTCCTCCTCTTTGAATGTGTCCTAACACGGTAACACGAATATCAAAGAAGGGGTGTTTTTCTTTGACGGCTTCAGCTACTTTATATGCTCCGCCGAAATCATCGCCTTCGGCTACGATAATTATGCTGCTGGGTTTATGATGTTTGTAATCTCTGTTTAGCTTTCGAAGCAGATGGTCGATATAAGTTGGCGTTTCGGGGATTAATACCGCTTCTGCTCCTGTGGCGATACCGCTCCTTAGAGCTATAAATCCGGCATCTTTTCCCATAACTTCAATAACGAACAATCTTCCGTGACTGCTAGCCGTATCTCTGATTTTATCGACAGCTTGAACAACCGTATTGAGGGCTGTGTCATACCCAATGGTGTAGTCTGTGCCGAATAAATCATTGTCGATAGTGCCGGGTATTCCTATTATAGGAAAATTAAATTCTTTAATAAAAACAGAAGCTCCCGTAAATGTACCGTCGCCACCAATTGTAACAAGAGCATCAATGTTATTTTTTTGAAGGTTTTTAAAAGCTTTTTTTCTGCCTTCGATGGTTCTAAATTCGTCGCTTCGAGCTGTTTTTAATATTGTGCCTCCGCGTTGGATGATATTGCTGACACTATTGGATTGAAGAGGGATGAAGTCGTTTTCGATTAGTCCGTTGTATCCGCGTTTAAAACCAAAAACTTCCAGTCCTTTATATATAGCGGAGCGTGTAATGGCTCGAATACATGCATTCATGCCCGGTGCATCACCTCCAGAAGTAATGATTCCTATTTTTTTTATTTTCTTTATCATAAATGTAAAAATACAAGAAAAATGAAAAATACTGAAAATTGCACACGTTTTTTTTGGTAGTTTTGGACTTATTTAGTTTCTTTGGAAGATTAGAAAAGTTAAATTTTGAAATCGAACATAAAATGAAGATTAAATACAGCGGTTATATTACAGCATTGGCAATGGCTTCAACGAGTTTATTTCTTACCGGTTGTGGTGGAGAATCAACGCCTGAAACACCTAAAGATGCTGAGGATGAAATTCAAAAAATTGATGAAAAGATTACTAAGGATACCAAGCCTGATGATATTATTCGAGTGAAGGTAGGTAACCAATTCTTTAGTATTCCTTCACCTGTTCAAACGGCTTTCTTAATTAAAAAGGAAGGGGCAGATTTTAATTCGGAGTTGTTAAATCCTATTGAAAATTCCGGTTCGTATTCGACGACGTTTCAAAAAGCCTTGAATATGGGTGTTTATGGTGCGGACATGGGGTATATTACGCTGTATGAAAATACAGATTTAAGTTTAAAGTATCTTAAAGGTGTAAGAAAGTTGGCTGATGAATTGGATTTAGCGGGTGCTTTTAATGATAAGTTGGCAGAACGTTTTAGTGCGAATATGGGAAATCAAGATTCCATGTTGGTATTTGTGAATGAGGCGTATAAAAATGCTGATGATTACCTAAAGAAAAATGACAAAGCAGATGTAGCTGCACTAGTTGTCGTGGGAGGTTGGGTTGAAGCTGTTTATTTTGCTGCTCAAACTGCGGTCGAAACGAAAAATCAAAAGATAATAGATCGTGTAGCGGAGCAAAAACAAGCGTTAACGAATATGATTAATATGTTGAAGGCTTTGCCGGAAACTAGCGGAGATGAATCTTACGAAGATTTAGTCTTGGAATTGGAAGATTTAAGAGCTATTTTTGATGATATTACTTTTACTTATGAATATGTAGAGCCGGTAACGGATCCTGTTAAAAAGGAAACTGCCATTAATAGTAAAAACACGGTAGAAATATCAGATGAATCGTTAAATCAAATCGTAAAAACTCTTTCGGAAATAAGAAATTCAATCATAGGATAGATTGTCAACCATATACTTAATTTATTATGAAATTTATATTGAAATATACCATATTGGCAGCAGGAGTATTGATGTTTAATCTTTCTTTTGCTCAAGATAATCCTGTAACTTGTGATTCTATTGCTGAAGTTACAAGCAGTTACCTGAATACTGATAAAGATAAAGCAATGAATCGTGTTTTTATATCGGATGGTCAAGTTTATCGAGTTTTCCTAAATGACGAGGAAGCGGCAGAGTTTGAAACAACATTTTACGGCGGTTCGACTTATAGAATTGCTACCTCAGCGGGGATAGATGATAATTACATTATCTTTGAGGTGTATGATAAAGAACAAAATTTATTGTTTTCAAATGAGGATTATGAATATGCTCCGTATTGGGATTTTAAAGTAACGAATACTTTAGATTGTACGATTGAAGTGAA
This sequence comes from Flavobacteriales bacterium, assembly GCA_026993705.1. Lineage (GTDB taxonomy): Bacteria > Bacteroidota > Bacteroidia > Flavobacteriales_D > Parvicellaceae > S010-51. Next base: position 7,546 of record JALWSJ010000316.1, on the reverse strand, counting down.
GTTAGATGTAGATAAAAAAATATCGGGATGTGCGTCTGTTATGATTGGTTTTGCTAAACAAAACTGATACACCTTATAATAAATTCTTACAAAACGATAATCCCTTATAGATAGATGAGTGAAAGAATACTGAAAGCCTTGATGCAACTTTTTGCTATTATTGCAAAGGTTGATATTGATGAAGAGACCGGAGAAGTCCGGTTGGATTCGAAGGGGCGTCAGATTGTGCGTACTTTTTTAAGTCAGGAATTAAATCAGGAGTTAGTAGAAGAATACTTAAAGGTTTTTGATGAGTACGTTATTGGACATCATACCAGTAAAAGAAAAAGAAAATCCAATACAAGAAGGAAGCGTACATCTGTAAATTCAGTAAAAGTTTTACGAATTTGTACTCAAATCAATGAAGAGTTAGCACAACGTCAGAAAATCATTGTGTTTATCCGTATCTTGGAATTTACCAATGCAAATGACGTAATAGCCGAGCAAGAACTTGAATTTGTTACTACCGTAGCAGAAACCTTTAACATAGGGCGTGAAGAGTTTAAAGATTGTTTGGAGTATGTAAAAGCTGAAGAAAACGATTATGTAGATAATGAAAATTATCTAGTTGTAGATAACAACATGGAAAATCGTTTTGAAAAGTCAAAGCATCTTTATTCTGAAACGATGATTGGCTTTGCTCGTGTTTTACGAGTGAAATCGATTAATACCTACTTTGTTAAGTACTATGGAAGTCATCAGTTATATCTTAACGGTCAGTTACTTACTCAAGATAGAGTCCATATTCTTACTCAAGGTTCTTCATTAAGAAGTTCAAGGGTTCAACCGGTTTATTACAGTGATATAGTCAGTCGTTTTTTAAGCGATTCGGTAAGACAAAAACTTGCTTTTAAAGTGAGAGATATGCAGTACCACTTTAAAGGAGGTAAAGTTGGTCTGCATCCGATAGATTTTGAGGAGGAAGAAGGTAAGTTGATTGGTATTATGGGGGGCTCAGGAGCTGGTAAATCAACGTTACTAAATGTTCTAAATGGTTCTTATGTACCGACTGTTGGAGAGGTTACTATTAACGGTATTAATCTTCATCATGAAAAAGAAAAGTTGGAAGGAATCATTGGTTTTGTTCCACAAGACGATTTGTTGATTGAAGAGTTAACTGTCTTTGAAAACCTTTTTTATAATGCTAAGTTGTGTTTTGGTAACTTTTCAGATGAAGAAATCACTGAATTAGTAGATAAAACATTAAAAGCTATTGGTTTATATGAAGCTAAGGATTTAAAAGTAGGTAACCCACTTGAAAAAACAATTTCCGGAGGTCAGCGAAAACGATTAAATATAGCATTAGAGTTAATTCGTGAACCTGCTGTACTCTTTGTTGATGAACCAACATCCGGGCTTTCTTCTCGTGATTCTGAAAATATAATGGATTTATTAAAAGAATTAGCTTTAAAAGGAAAGCTGATTTTTGTTGTGATTCACCAACCGTCATCAGACATTTTTAAAATGTTTGATAAGTTATTTATACTAGATCAAGGAGGGTATCCTATTTACAATGGAAATCCTATTGATGCGGTTATCTACTTTAAGCGTTTGGCTCATCATGCTAATGCTGATGAAAGTGAATGTTTTTCTTGTGGTAACGTTAATCCGGAGCAGATATTCAATATTATCGAGTCTAAAGTGGTTGATGAGTATGGAAATCTGACTGAAAATAGAAAGATTTCACCTAAAGAATGGAATGATCACTATTTAGAATATATAAAAGAACACAAATACCAAGTTGAAGACGTAAAGGAAGTTCCGGTAAGTGAATTTCAGATTCCCAATAAGCTGAAACAAGTGAAAGTATTTTTCACAAGAGATGTATTGTCTAAATTGACCAATAAGCAATACATGATTATAACAATGTTTCAAGCTCCTGCGTTAGGACTTGTACTAGCATTCTTTATGAAATATTTGACTATTTCTCCGAGTGGCGAATATGTTTATGTATTTTATGAGAGTAGCAATGTCCCTCAGTATATATTTATTTCTGTCATCGTTTCACTTTTTATCGGATTGACGACTAGTGCAGAGGAAATAATAGGAAACTTAAAGATTTTGAAACGTGAGAAATTCCTGAATTTAAGTAAAGGAAGTTATCTGTTTTCTAAAATCTCCATCATGTTGATGATTTCTGCCATTCAATCTTTGTTTTACGTGGTTGTTGGTAACTGGGTATTAGGTATTTATGGGTTGAATTTTTATTATTGGATGATACTATTTTCAACCTCTGTCTTTGCCAACATACTTGGGTTGAATATTTCGGCCAGCTTTAATTCTGTTAAAGTGATTTACATTTTAATTCCGATACTGATTATTCCACAACTTTTGTTTAGTGGTATTTTGGTTTCGTATGATAAATTAAATCCTGTTTTTGCAGAAAAAGACCATGTGCCGTGGGTAGGAAATATAATGGCATCAAGGTGGGCTTATGAAGGTATAGCCGTTACTCAATTTAAGGATAATGCTTTTGAAAAGAACTTTTATCCGTATGATAAACAAATGTCTTTTTCAAATTGGAAAAAAGACCAATGGGTAAGTAACCTGCAAGGAAAGTTAAATGATGCCAAGCGATTCATAGAGAGTAATCATAACCTTGACTATAAACGCCCGGAGGTAAAAAGAAAATTACATATCATAAAAAACGAAATAGAAAAAGAAATGCGACATGTAAATATACCTTGTTCGCGTGTTGAGGGGCTATGTGAAGCGATACATAAAATCAATATTGATGAATTTGATATAGATACTTATAACAGCTTAAACGAGTACTTAAATATTCTTAAAACAAGATATAAAAATATTTACAATCTTTTTGAAGCCAAAAGAGATAGTGTTCAACAATTATTTACACGTCCCGGTAAAGAGTTCAAACAAATCTTAGAGACAAAACGAAAAGAAAAATTATTAACCGGAAAAGAATATAAAAAATTAAGAAAGTTCTTTGGAAAATTAAAAGACGAAAGCTTTCAAACGTTTAGAAATAAATATAAAAACAAAGCATTAGGAGATTTTGTAACCAATGCAAATACACTAACTTTTACCGATGAGGATAATGACCACATCATACAAAAAAAAGATCCAATATATTTAGATCCGTATGATTTTGATTATTTTAAAGCTCAATTTTATGCTCCTCGAAAAAAGATTTTCGGTAAATATCTAGACACTTTTACAGCAAATGTAATTGTGATTTGGATAATGGTTCTATTACTAATTGTAACGCTGTATTTTGATATGCTCAAAAAGTTTTTGGACTTTATGGGAAATATTCATCTACCTGCTTTTATAAAAGGTAAAAAGTCCTAATATCATTTGGAAATTGAAAAGAGACGAAAGAAAATAAAAGTGCTTTACAAGACTCGTTTCAATGTTTAAATGGTATGTGTATTCAAAGGGAAATCTTCTTTTAGCATTAAACTAGAAATATAATGGGTTGGAAAAAGTTTTTTTCAAAAGAGAAAAAGAAAGATTTAGATGAAGGTTTAGAAAAAACCAAAAAAAGTTTCTTTTCAAAAATAGCGACCTCAATAGCCGGCAAAACCACTGTTGATGATGAAGTGTTAGACAGCTTGGAAGAAGTCTTAGTGTCTTCTGATGTAAGTGTCGCAACCACTCTAAAGATTATAGATAGGATAGAAGCTCGTGTTAAGGAAGATAGCTACCTAACGACCAAGCAATTAATGAAATTGTTAAAGGAAGAAGTGGCTACCTTGATGGAAGAAAACAATACAGGTGATGCTGTAGAATTTACCATACCCAAACAACACGAGCCGTATGTAATTATGGTAGTTGGAGTCAATGGAGTAGGTAAAACAACAACCATCGGGAAATTGGCATATCAACTCAAAAAGAAAGGATATAAGGTAGTTTTAGGGGCAGCTGACACGTTTAGAGCAGCAGCCGTTGACCAATTAAAAATTTGGGCAGAAAGAGTAGGAGTTCCCATTGTTCAACAAGGTATGGGAGCAGACCCGGCTTCAGTCGCTTTTGATACCTTGGAAAGTGCAAAATCTCAAGGAGCAGACGTTGTGATTATTGATACCGCGGGAAGACTGCATAACAAAATAAACTTGATGAATGAATTGTCAAAAATCAAGCGTGTCATGCAGAAAGTTATTCCAGATGCACCACACGACGTTATGCTTGTTTTAGATGGGTCAACCGGTCAAAATGCCATAGAACAAGCCAAACAATTCACAAAAGCTACCGATATAACATCACTCGCCTTAACCAAATTAGACGGTACAGCCAAAGGAGGTGTGGTAATAGGAATCTCTGACCAATTTAAGATTCCTGTGAAGTACATAGGAGTAGGAGAGGGAATAGAACATCTACAAGTATTTAATAGATATGAATTTGTTGATTCCTTATTTAAGGGGACAGACTTGGAATAACGTATTATTCATCTCTCTTCTAACGCTGTTCGCACACCCTTTTGTTGCTCAAAGCACTCAAGATACCGTCAAAGAAAAGCGAGTAAAATTCCTTTTCGGATTGGACGCTAATACCTCTTTTGTACTCAAAAATAAATCAAAATTCAATGGGATTCGTATTGGCATTCAGGTCGATGGAGTACATAAAATGGGGTACGGGGTTTATTCGATGAGAACCCCTCTGATAACGAAACGAAAGCTATCAGCCGAAAGTTACCCCAATAACGATGGAGAGTTATCATTTAACTATTCGTATAGAACAATTTTTTACGAATATATATGGTACAAAACCAAACGTTGGGAGTTATCAGATCCTTTGCATATCGGGTTCGGTCAAGTAAACGTTACGTACAACGATACCATAGCAAAGAAGTCAAAGCCTTTTTTTAAAGGAAACTCCGGAGTGATACAATTTTCATTCGCAACACAATACAAAATAACACGATGGTTAGCCTTCGGGTCAGGAATCGGTTACCGATTTGCCATAGCAAAAAATAAAAAAGTAGTAGAAGGATTAAGTGCACCACTATATGTATTCAGAATGAAAATATTAATGGGAGAACTCCTTAAAATGTGGTTTAAAAAAGACTATAAAAACAAAGAATGGGACAAAGATTAGGGCGTTCCCCTTTTTTGCCAAACAAACATATCGCTCTCGCGAAACGTTTGTTTGGCAAAAAAGGGTCGGGCTATCACTACTCACTCTTTTGGTTTGCATATATGCAACAAACCAAAAGGAGTTCAAACATGGCGTTCTATCCCTAACGCAGTTGAGATAAGTGCAAATAAAATTGAATTTAGTACTCTTAGACGATGAATATTTTCTTTTCATATCCCAGCTATGGAAATAAAATATGAAAAAGTTTAAGGATACTAAAAACATTTTATTGTGCTTAGATTAACTGTGTTAGGGATAAGTCCCTAATACAAGTGAAGAGTGGTAAGAATAAAAATTCCTTATAAGGCTCTTTTCAATGTTTAAATGGGGGGAATCAACGTTATTCAAAAACGATTGCGAATAACAAGTAAAAATTGTACTTTTACAAAAAAAAACAGACCTTGCTAGGAATACGCCCACATATTACCATAAGATTATTTAGTATAATAGCTCTTGTTTTTACAAGTATAGGTTTTGCCTATGCCCAATTACCTGCTACCAACAATAATAAAGTCAGTCTTAGAAAAGAATTTTATGGAGGATTGCAATTACATACCAACGGTTGGGGAGGAACATTTACCTATTCAAAATTTAACACTTTCAAAAAGAAAAATACCTACACGATTGAGTTTGTTTCTTTAAAACACGAAAAAGAGTTCAAGCGAAAGCCAGCCAATGACGATAAAGCCAAAGGCTACGTTTATGGGAAGTTGAATAGTGTAGCCTTACTACGCTTGAATAAAGGAACAAAAAAAGTACTCTATTCAAAATTACGTGAACGAGGAGTTGAAATAGCCTTTAACCTTAATTATGGGGTTTCCTTAGCCTTTTTAAAGCCCGTTTATTTAGAAATCCTCAAGTTAGACGGTAACCAGAGAATACAAGTCGTTACGGAAAAGTATGATCCCGTATATCATCACGTAACCAATATCTACGGCAGAGCATCGAATATCAAAGGAATATCTGAAACGGTAATTGTTCCCGGAGCCAACATTCGAGTAGGATTTATATTTGAGTACTCGGGAGAAAGAGATAAGATACGAAGCCTTGAAGTAGGAATAGGCTTGGATGGATATTACAAACGATTAGAAATAATGGCAGATATAAAAAATAGATTTTTATATCCAACGCTATACCTGAATTTTCAATTCGGAAGCAAAAAGATTTAAAAAAATGGGAGAGGACTTAAAAAGTAAAATAAAAAGAAAACCAAAATGGTTGCGCGTAAAACTACCAACGGGAGAAAATTTTAGAAATGTAAGAAATATCGTATCCGAACATAAATTACACACAATTTGTGAAAGCGGGAGTTGTCCCAATATGGGAGAATGTTGGGGAGAAGGAACAGCAACATTTATGATTTTAGGAAACATCTGTACACGTTCTTGCGGTTTTTGTGGTGTAAAAACCGGTAAACCCCTACCGGCTGATTTAGCAGAACCTCAAAAAATAGCCAATTCTGTCAAACTCATGAAAGTAAAGCATTGTGTCATTACTTCCGTAGATAGAGACGATTTAGAAGATGGAGGTTCTATCATTTGGAGTGAAACCGTAAAAGCAGTACGAGAAGTTTCGCCAACAACCACAATGGAAACCTTAATCCCCGATTTTGGTGGTAAGTGGCGCAATTTACAGCGTATTATAGACGTAGCACCGGAAATCGTTTCACATAATTTAGAAACCGTAAGAAGGTTGACCAAAGAAGTCAGAATACAAGCCAAATACAATAGAAGTTTAGAAGTGCTGAGAAGGCTAAAAAAGGCAGGGATGAAAACAAAATCCGGTATTATGTTAGGCTTAGGCGAAACCGAAGAAGAAGTAGTAGAAACAATGGAAGACCTGCGAAGCGTAGGTGTAGATATACTCACATTAGGGCAATACCTGCAACCAACGCCCAAACATTTACCCGTAGAAGACTTTATCACACCTGAAAAATTTGCAGAATACAAAGAAATAGGACTAAAAATGGGCTATCGTTTCGTAGAAAGCGGACCATTGGTTCGCTCGTCTTATCATGCTGAAAAGCATTTGTTTTAGTAGATTATTCGTTTTGAATAATGTGTTTTTGGATTAAAGGTATAAATGGTATCACCCTAAAATTAAGCTATATATTATGTTTTACAAAAGAAAAAACGGAGAAAAAAGCTGGTTTAAAAATTCCTATCAAGAAGTTGCAGTTTACAGGGCAAAAGCATACTTTTTATTGAGAAAAATAAAATCTAATTCATTGATTTTAAGTTGTTTAATTAAATTATTTTTTGTATATTGTATTGATTATCAAATAATTAAGCAATATGAAAAACGATAACAAATTAATGAGTATTTTTAGTACAATAGACGATCCTAGAAGCCATATTAACCAATTACATGATTTAGTTGACATCCTCCTTATTGGAATAATTTCAGTGAT
>JALWSJ010000315.1 GCA_026993705.1 Flavobacteriales bacterium | reverse complement strand
GGAGTGGCATCCTTTTGCCCTCCCTCCTTTTGGAGGGCAAAAGATATAGCGGATAGCCCGCCCCCAAAAGCAAAGAAGTGCGTTCTCGATAAGAGAACGCACTTCTTTGCTTTTGGGGGAACGCCCAAATTATTTTACTGCTTTACTTTTTCATCTTTTTGCTTTGCTTCGCGTTCTTTTCGTTTTCTTTCTTCCTCTTCTTTGGCTTTTGTTTCTTTTTTAGTAAACTCTATTTCGTCTAATCCTTCTTTTATTTCAAGAATTTTTGCCAAGTTAAGTGCATCTAGTTTTTTAGCAATGATGACCTTGTCTTTGTCTAAAAGGTAGATTTGAGGAGTGCTGAAAATATCATAGGTTTTTCTAAAATTAAGGCTTTGTAAGTCGGTTACTTGTTGTTCGTAAATGTACTTTTCGGGGTGTTTATTTGCATCAGGAAAATCTGATACGTTTATCCAATTTAAGTTGTGTTCTTTTACGAATTTTTTCCAACCGGTTGTTTCTAAAGCGGTGTTTACAGCATACACCTCTACGTCAACTCCTTTGCTTTTTAACTCGTCGTAAAGTTCTTTAATTTTAGGCATCTCTTTTTTACAATGCCCGCAGTCGTCAGCCCAAAAAACAAGTACAGTGTATTTATTATTAACGTCTTTGTGCATGTTTACCCAGTGTTTTTCTGTGGTATCCGCCAAGCGAAGGTTAGGAGCAACTTTACCGATTAACAAAGGTTTTAAAGCGTCTTTTCGTTCACATAATTCAACGAGTTTGGCACTGTCAATCCAAAAGGCTTTGGTTTTTTCAGGAGGGCAATAATAAGTGTCTGCCATACAGACAAACACGCCGTCCATTCCCATAATTTTTGAGGTTTCATAGTTGTAAGTAATGTAGTGAACTACGTACTTAAACATATCCGTTCCTTCTTGAATTTGTGAGATGAGTTGGTGTGCGTTGTCGCAAATAGTATCCGGATGTTGCAATAACATTTTTTTGAAGTAAAACTCCAGTTTGTTATGGAAAATCGGCGAACGTACCAATCTATCGTCCGAGAGGTCGATGTTATCCCAATAGTGTTTTTTGTAATACTTGTATCTTAGAGTATCGTTTTCTTTAATGTTCGTTGGAATTTCAGGGTCGATAGACATATTAAGAATTTTGCCTACTAGTAAATCTTTGTTTTCTTTTGCCAGTTTCTTTTGATAGCTTTTTACTTCCAGATCCAAAGATTTTCCCTTTTGTTCCAATTCTTTTATTTTTTTCTTGTCTTTTTTAGTGTCTAATTTTGCTTTGGCTTCAGCTATTTTTTTAGCTTCTGGTTTCTTTAGGTTGATAAAGTGTATGTAATCATAAAAAACTTTATTTTCTTTAGATTTAATAACCTTCATGTGTTTGATAAAGTTGTCCGGATTGGTTTGAATTTCGACATCTTTATCCGCCATAATAAATTCAAAGTATTTTGGTCCCGGTACAACTACGGCATAAACGCCTCCGTCATAATGGTCTTTTTTAAATGTAGCAACGCCGTTTTTTGATTCTGTTGTATCGGCATAATACAAACGGTTTCCCAAATATTTAGCCAAATATACGGTGGTATCTCCCAATCCTTCAATTTTAAATTTTAATTTGTATTGAGCTTGCATACTCAATCCCAATCCTACCAGTGCTAATAATATTAGATGTTTCATAATCGTTTATTTTTTTATCAAAATATACTCTCCCAACGAAAGAATTTTTGCGAAGATGCTTTCTTCTTGTTTTTTTAACAATTTTTAATGATTTAATTTTTTGCTTCAAACAAGTTTTTTACTTGTGCTTTGATGCTGTTGTAATTTAGGAACAAAAATAGCAATATAAATGCCAAACCGACAACAAAGGTAATGATTGATGCGAAAACAGACACATGAACACCCATAATATTCTTTAACCATAGAGACCAAAGCCATTTTAATACAATTAATAATAGAGATGCCACGAGAAATACAATTCCGTACACCCAGATAAATTGCCATAGCAGAGCTTTTGCTATTGCCTGCCATTTGTACCCTAAGAGAAATAATATTTTGATTTGATTTTTATTTTTAGCAATACTTACTTGAGCATATAATAATAAGTTTAGAGCCGAAAGAAAAACGATAACAATCCCAATAAAACTAAGCGAACTAAATAAGCCTAAGGCTATTTGTTGCATCATGTTTTCTTTGATTAATTCGTTGTTGGTTTCATAATTATGGCTTTTCAGGTAGGTTTTTATTTCAGGGTTTTGTTTGTTAGTTGTGGCAATAATTATTCTTGAAAATTGCTCAGCATCTCCGGTACCATAGTTTTTATTTAAGTAACTGAGAAAATTATCGGGAACAAGAATGGAGTTCACTCTGTCCGAAAAACCAACCACTTTACCAAAGTAAAGAGCATCTCCTCTATCTCCGGATATCTTTAATTGAAATCGTACACTTTTGATTAAATTCTTGCTTGCTTGCGGTGCTCCCATAGAAGGAGCAATTCCGTAATTATAAGCATCTAAAAAAGTATTGGGAAGAATTATCGGAACTTCTTTATTACCTTCCTGCCACTCCCATTCTTGGGGTTGCACATCTAAAAATTTATCGGGTAAAGATTCAAAAAAAGCTAGAGTAGAGAAAGGAGGAAAATTTCCACTCCCGAAACTCAAAATTACCAATACTTCAAATCCGTTTCCGCTTTTAAAAGGAGCAACTTTAGAAACAAAATCCTGCTTTGATAATTCGTCCAACTCTTCCTGTGTAAATTTTGAGGATTTCAGCCCCAAAGTGTTCAAGGTTGAAATTCCCTTTTTCAAAACAATATAATCATTCTGTTTATTCTTGTCCTGAACGATAGAGTGTACATCTACATATATTTGTACAGCTATCATTAACAAGACTAAACCTATGGTCGCACCGATACCGGCAAAAACCAAGGTTTTTCTATTGCCCGATTTGGAAAAAACGGTCTTTAACATCATAGCAACAGCATTTTGTTTGTTTTTATACCATAATCGTACCCTAATGTAGCAATCAAATAACCGGCGTTTTGTTGTTTGCAGATAGCGTGTACCAAATCCAATGCTTTTTGAATATTCTCCTCATCTAAATTACTAAAAGGTTCATCCAGTAAAAGAAAATCAAAAGGTTGCAAAAGCGAGCGAATCAATGCAACTCTTTGTTGTTGTCCGATTGATAAAGTTGAAACGACTCTATGCTTCAATTCGATAATGTTTAATTCCTCCAAAAAGAAATTTATTTCTTCAGAAGAGTAGCTGTTAGTTAATTGATTTTTTAAGGTTAAATTTTCACTAACGGTTAAATGATTTATAAGCTGTAAATTTTGTGGTAAATATGCTAATTTTGTACTTCGCCATTCTGCCCAATCATCCATCGAGAAATCTTTCAATTTCCGTTGTTCAGCAAACACAATACCCTCGTAATCCTTACGCAGTCCGTAAAGAATATTCAATAATGTACTTTTGCCCTTGCCCGAACCCGAGGACAAAAAATAGTGTTGGCTACACTCTAACTCAATTTCTTTTCCCCAAATTTCCGAAGCACTTAAATCCTCATCAATTAAAGGAGTTGGAATAATGTTTTTGAGAAAAATTTTCATTTACCACTTGTGTTTTGCTACAAATGTACTATTTTTACAAATAGGAATTGACACCCGAAGAGGTTCGTTTTAATTCCAGACGAAAGTCGCCCATACAGTATAGTTTTTTAAACTTAACAAT
>JALWSJ010000314.1:8883-14279 GCA_026993705.1 Flavobacteriales bacterium | reverse complement strand
CAAATATATATGTCTAATTTCTTATTTCGGGGTGCAATGATACGAATTAATTTTTATTTATCAATCAACAAGAGTGAATTTTTTTTTGGTTTACTCCTTAATTACTATCCATTCTAACAAAAATCAAACACATTCAATTCCGTTTTTATTCTTAGTTTTGTAAAAAAAGAAAGTTAAACTACTATGCCAAAAGTACTAAGAATAATAAATCGTTTTAATATAGGAGGTCCTACTTTTAACGCTGCCTACCTTTCTAAATACTTAAACGATGATTTTGAAACGCTTTTGGTTGGCGGTCAAAAAGACGAAAGTGAGGACAGTTCGGAATTTATAGTAAAACAATTAGGCTTATCTCCTATCATCATTCCCGAAATGAAAAGAGAAATTAATTTCTCGAACGATAAAATCGCCTACAAAAAACTCAAGAAAATAATCGCGGATTTTAAACCGGATATTGTACACACTCACGCATCAAAAGCTGGTGCTTTGGGGCGACTAGCTGCATACAACATGAAAGTCCCCGTAATTATTCACACCTTTCACGGGCATGTGTTTCATTCTTATTTCGGAAAAGCTAAAACCGCCTTTTACAAGCAAGTCGAACGTCATTTGGCTAAAAAATCATCAGCTATTATCGCTATAAGCCCCATTCAAAAACAAGAAATCGGCATTCAACATAAAATCTGCACACCTAACAAAATAAGAGTGATTCCTTTAGGGTTTGATTTGGAACGTTTTAGAACCAACAAAACAGAAAAAAGAACAGCCTTTAGAAAAGAATGGAATATCAAAGACCATGAAATTGCCGTTGGTATTATTGGACGATTGGTTCCTGTTAAAAATCATCATCTGTTTTTAGACGCTGTTAAAAATACAATAGAACAAAGCGACAAACCTACACGTTTTTTTATAGTAGGCGACGGAGAATTGAAAGAAGAACTGATTGAGTACTGTAAATCGTTGGGGCTCGATTACAGAACAGACAAGCATCAACCTCCGGCTACTATTACTTTTACGAGTTGGATAAAAGATATAGATATTGTAAATGCCGGAATTGATATTATTGCCCTTACCTCGAAAAACGAAGGAACTCCTGTTAGTTTGATAGAAGCACAAGCATCGGGTACACCTATTGTTTCTACAAATGTAGGAGGTATTGAAAACGTTGTAAGAGTTAACGAGTCGGCTTTACTTTCCGACACGGAAGAAGTCTTTAAGGAAAATCTTCTCAAAGTAATTGAATCTGCCGATTTAAGGGAATCAATGAGTCAATCTGGGGCTAATGTTTTTGAGAAATTTCATTACATGCGTTTAGTACACGATATGGAGCAACTTTATTATGAGCTTCTTAACAAGAATACTTGATACTTTTTTTGAATATTTCCTATAAATTCGCAAGTAACGTTTTATTATACAGCAAATCTCTATGTCAATATTGGCAATGCTAAATTTCACTTTCTATCCGCCAATTTCACTTGCGTTAGGGATAGAACGGCGTGTTTGAACTCCTTTTGGTTTGTTGCATTTATGCAAACCAAAAGAGTGAGTAGTGATAGCCCGACCATTACGGCGTTAAAAAGTAGTGGAGTGCAACGAAACTGATTTTTTATGACGTAATGGGAACACCCAAATCTTCATTTTCCATTATTTACTTACCTTTGTGCTAATACTCAAATCATATCTTATGAATTATTTTATTGGTTTTCTTCTTTTTACTGTATCTTCTATTTCAGTTTTTGCTCAGAATAATTTTGGTTGTGCTACGGATGTTATGCATCAACATCTTTTTGCTAAGCATCCGGAAATTCAGCAAAAGGTGATTGATAATCACAATAAATTAGAGGCTTTTACACAGCAATTTATCCTACAACAAAACGCTCAAAACAAGGGAGCTATTTCTTATACAATCCCTGTGGTTTTTCACGTTATTCATAACCACGGAGACGAAAATGTAAGCACTTCTCAAATATTGGATGGGCTAAGAATTTTGAATGAAGGTTATCAAAAACGAAATCCGGATACAGCCAATTTAATTCAACCTTTTAAACAAATTGCCGCTGATTGCGAAATTGAATTTAAGTTGGCTCAAATAGACCCGGATGGAAATTGCACTTCGGGAATTACACGGCATGTAGATTCTTCGACCTATTCGGGTTATCACAACGTGAAAAATATTGTGCATTGGGATCCGTCAAAATATTTGAACGTCTATATTTGTGCTCAAGCGGCCGGATTGGCAGGTCATTCGTTGATGCCTCCGAGTGCTGATACAGTTCCGCAATGGGACGGAATTGTTTTGCAACATAGTTACTTGGGTAGCGTCGGGACTTCTGACTTAACACGTTCGGTCGTACTAACGCACGAAGTTGGCCATTACCTGAACCTTCAACATACTTGGGGAGGAAATAATGTACCTAATTTCCCTTACATCCCGGTTAGTGACCCCAATAATTGTAATTATGACGATGGTGTTTCGGACACGCCCAACACGATTGGAAACTCATCTCAAAACCTAAACGCCACAAGTTGCGGTTCGTTGGACAACGTTCAGAACTTTATGGAATATTCATACCTAAACAGCATGTTTACCGAAGGGCAAAAACTAAGGATTCATGCGGCTCTAAATTCTCCGATTGCCAATCGTAACAATTTATGGACCACAACAAACCTAACCGCAACAGGAATAATCGGCACACCTCAACTTTGTTCGGTTGATTTTGACGCAAGTAACTATACGTTGTGTGTAGGCGACAGCGTTTTGTTGACCGATGTTTCTTTACATGGTGTTTCCTCTCGTTCGTGGTCTATTAATGGAGGGGGAATGACATTTTCGTCTTCTGACTCCAATTTTTACCACACCTTTAACACGGCAGGTGTTTATACCATTCAATTAGATGTTTCTAACGGTTCGCAATCGGGTAGCATCACCAAACAAATCGAAGTTTTTGATGTACCCTCTGACAGAACAGCACTATTGGAGGACTTTGAAGGCTTAACTACTTTGGAAAATTCACATTGGTTTACCGACGACACTATTGACAATTGGCATATTACAAGCAATGCCGGTTACAACAGTAACAAAAGCGTGATCTTAACCAATTTTGATGATTTTTCGGGAAGAAAAACAACGTTAACAGCTAAACCGATTGATGTTACTTTTGCCAATTCATTAGTGCTAAGTTTTGATTATGCCTTTGCTAAAAAAACGGGCTCTACATTTGATAAACTGCGTGTACAGGTTAGCAAAAACTGTGGCAAGATTTGGATTACCCGCAAGATTATTTCCGGCGTATACTTACCTACGGTTACCGACTCTGTTTCTACAAATTTCATCCCCTCCAACAACGAATGGAAAAATTTAATTGTAACCAACATCAACAGTTCTTATTTTGTAGATAACCTTATGATTCGATTCTTGTTTGAAGGAAAAGGAGGTAATAATATTTACATCGACAATGTGAATTTATACGACCCTGCTTACAGTTCTATTCCGGAAATAGAAGAAAACAAGATGTATATTTACCCCAACCCCGCCGAAGATTATGTACATATAAACTTCTCACAATTGATTTCCAATCCGAAAATACAAATTATAGACATTTCTGGTAAAATAGTCCAACAATCTTCTATAAACGACTCTGTTATTTCCACAAAAATAAACGTTTCAACACTTGCAAAAGGATTTTACATTTTACGCGTTTCGCCTTCACTTCAAACTACCTTAATCATCCAATAAACCAAAAGTGAATACGCCTTTCTATATCGCAAAAAGATATGTTTTTTCAAAGAAAACGCATAATGCCATAAATATCATCTCGCTGATTTCTGTTTTCGGTATCTTCGTTAGTACCGCCGCAATGGTCATTGTATTAAGTGCCTTTAACGGTATAGAGAGTTTGGTACAAGACCTTTTTAGTTCTTTCGATCCCGCCATTAAAATAACGGCAAAAACAGGCAAAACTTTTGATACCGACCTTATCTCCTTAGAGACTCTCCGAAAAATTAACGGCGTAAAAAACATCTCTCAAACCATAGAAGAAGTTACCATGTTAAAGCACGGAGACCAATGGATAACCGCTACACTTAAGGGAGTCGATTCAAATTTCTTCGATGTTTGCGACATAAAAAATACCTTAACCGAAGGAACTGCCACACTCCAAGAAAACAACTTAGAAGGAGCAATCATAGGCTTAGGTATTCAAAACAAACTTCAAGTTACAAGTGACCCCGCATACAGTAATACGATTACAGCTTATGGACTATTAAGAAATGAAAAATTATCCAGAAATAATAAAAAAGCCTTCAAACCATTATTTCTTAACATCAATGGTGTTTTTAGCATCAATCCTGAATTTGACAATCAATACATTATAAGTTCTTTATCCTTCGCACAGCAACTACTCGAGTATCAAAACGAAATCACCTCCATCGAAATAGGACTAAAAGAAGGAACAGACGCAAAAACGACAAAAAAAGCCATACAACAACTCGTTGGGAACAACTTTGAAGTAAAAACTAGATACGAGCAGAATGAACTCATTTTCAAAACCAATCAAACCGAAAAATGGATGGTATTCCTTATCTTAGGCTTTATTCTAATTCTCTCCACTTTCAATATAATCGCCTCAATCAGCATGCTGTTATTCGACAAAGAAAAAGACATAAAAACCTTAATCAGCCTTGGGGCAACACAACGATTTGTTCAACAAATATTCTTTCTTGAAGGACTATTTATTAACGTTTTAGGCGGAATAATCGGACTACTTGCTGGCCTATTCATCTCATACCTTCAAATTAAATTCCACTTCGTTACCCTGCAAAATTCCGTCATCGACTACTGGCCAATGGAAATCAAACTCGAAGACATCGGACTCATCTTTATTACTATAAGCATAATCGGCACACTCTCCTCCTATCTCCCCGTAAAATACCTCATCCGAAAACAATTTAGCGACAGTTTTTAGGGCGTTCCCATTACGACATAAAAAAGCAGTTTCGTTGCACTACACTACTTTTTAACGCCGTAATGGTCGGGCTATCCGCTATATCTTTTGGGTTGCATAAGTGCAACAACCCAAAAGGATGCCGCTTCTATCCCTAACGCAAGTGGAATGAGTGCATAGAAAGTGAGTTTTCGGTTTTTTAGATGATGAAAAAATTCTTTGCATAGCCGAGCTATGGAAATAATTTTTGAAGAAATATAAAGGAAATAAAAGCACTTTATAGTACTCATTATACTTGTGTTAAGGACAAGTCCCTAACGCGAGTGAAATTGGCGGATAGAAAGTGAATTTTTGGTTTCTTAGACGATGAATAAAAATTTTGCATAGCACCCGCTATGCAAAATTTTCATGAAGAGATTATTTACAATTTGGGTATAAAAGTGAAATTAGATT
>JALWSJ010000314.1:0-8873 GCA_026993705.1 Flavobacteriales bacterium | reverse complement strand
TTCTGTTCAACGTAGGCAGTTTTAAGAAGCAGAGCCATAGCTATGGTTCGCAAAAATAACGACGAGTGAAATGAAAAGAACTAATTTTTAACTTATAGACAATCTGTAATTAACCTCTACTAAGGATAAGTAATTAAAAAATGCTTTATATCATCTATTTTGCTCGCAAGGGATACTCCAACTAACGTAAAAACACAACATTGAAAATCAATGAATTATGAATTTACCTAAATTTTTACGTTAGCTCAAAAACTCAACTATTTTTCACAGTCGCTTAATAATCCCTAACGCAAAATGATATAAGTGCAAAAAAGTAAATTTTTGGACTTCTTAAAATTATATCAATTGACAAAAACACCACTATCCAAAAACTGATTTTTAGCACAAAAAGATTAATTTTTAGATTTACAAGAAGTACAAAAGATAAAAATCTCTACATTTGTTCGCATAAAACTAATTAAAACATACAATACGATGTCTAAATTCAAAGCTGAGATTGAAGCTTTCATGGAAAAAGTGAAAGAAAAAAACGGTAATGAAAAAGAATTTCTTCAAGCCGTAGAAGAAGTAGCAGAAGTAATCATCCCTTTTATATCGGATAAACCCAAATACAAAGAAGCTAAAATATTGGAGCGAATGGTTGAGCCGGAACGTACCATAATCTTTAGAGTACCTTGGCTAGACGATGAAGGGAACATACAAATCAACAGAGGATACAGAGTTGAATTTAATTCAGCAATAGGTCCATACAAAGGAGGTCTAAGATTCCACCCTTCGGTAAATCTCTCCATATTAAAATTCTTAGGATTTGAACAAGTATTCAAAAACTCGTTAACTACTCTTCCAATGGGAGGAGGTAAAGGAGGTTCTGACTTTAATCCGAAAGGAAAATCAGACAACGAAGTGATGCGTTTCTGCCAATCTTTTATGACTGAATTATCTCGTCATATTGGAGCAGACACTGACGTTCCTGCAGGAGATATAGGTGTAGGTGCCAGAGAAATAGGATATCTATTCGGACAATATAAACGTCTTCGAAATGAATTTACAGGCGTATTAACCGGAAAAGGCATAACTTGGGGGGGCTCATTAATCAGACCTGAAGCAACCGGATATGGAGCGGTATATTTTGCCGAAGAAATGCTAAAAACCAAAGGAGAATCTTTTGATGGTAAAACAGTTGTTATCTCCGGTTCAGGAAACGTAGCACAATATGCCTGCGAAAAAGCAACTCAACTAGGAGCAAAAGTGATTACTCTATCCGACTCAAAAGGATATATTATTGACAAAGATGGTATCGACGCTGAAAAATTAGCTTGGGTAAAAGATTTGAAAAACAACAGAAGAGGAAGAATTTCCGAATATATTGATGAATTTCCATCGGCTACTTATCACGCTGATAAAAAGCCTTGGAATGAGCATGCGGATATAGCTCTTCCTTGTGCTACCCAAAACGAGTTAAATGGAGAAGACGCAGCAACTATGGTTATGAATGGGTATATCTGTGTTGCAGAAGGTGCAAACATGCCAAACACACCGGAAGCTGTTTCTATTTTCCAAAAAGGAGGATTATTATTCTCTCCAGGGAAAGCATCTAACGCAGGTGGAGTTGCTACATCCGGCTTAGAAATGTCGCAAAACTCATTACGTCTATCGTGGACAAGGGAAGAAGTAGAGGAGAAATTACACAACATCATGAAATCAATTCATTCAGCTTGTGTAAAGTATGGTAAAAATGAAGACGGAACAGTTGATTATGTAAAAGGAGCAAACATTGCAGGCTTCGTAAAAGTTGCTGATGCAATGATAGACCAAGGTGTAGTTTAATCCTACTTAACAAATAAAAAAACAAAACCTCTGAGAAATTATTTCTTGGAGGTTTTCTTTTTGTATATCTTTGGGAGCAGAAAATGAAAAGAAAAACTATAAAGAAATATTTGTTTTGGATTCGCTTAAAAAGAGTCTTCGATTTGTTACCTTCTCAACTCAAAGGGAAAATTGGTGTTATTTTTTTTCTAATCATTGTTAATACTATTTTAGATTTATTCGGCATAGCTCTTTTCATTCCTTTATTAATGCTATTCCTTACCGATAATTATCTTGAAAAATACCCTTTACTGGAATCACTCTATCAAAAGACAGAATTTTTATCTGAAACACAATTTACCATAGCTCTATTAGTTTGTATTTTTTTCTTAATCATTGCAAAAAACTTATTATCGATTTTCGTAGCTAAGAAACAAACCAAATTAGTTTTTGACATACAAACAACCATAACGTCTATATCCTTACGTTCTTTTCTGGAAGACAGCCTGCTTAACTTAAAAAAAGTAAACTCGAATAAAATTGTATGGGAAGTTACAGTACTACCTATGTACTTTACAAAGTTTGTGATTATGCCCCTAATTACATTCATAAACGAACTACTCATTTCGTCTATCATTGCCATTACATTATTTAGTATCAACCCTAAATTGGTTTTAATTTTAATTATTGTTCCTATAGCTTATGTTTTTTATAGAATCACAAATAACAAAATACAACTCTATCAAAAACGACTAGCTGAGATAGCACCAAAATTAAATAGCCTTGCACAACAAGCTGTTTTCGGATACATTGATATCCTATTAACCCAAACAAAAGATAATTTTCTAAAAGAATATGATAAATATCAACGTGAATATAAAGAGATTAACACTAAAGTCTTTACTTATATCTTTATTCCTGCTAAGATAATTGAAACCTCTGCAATATTAGTTATTATTTTATTAATCGTTGGGGGTCTATTATTTGGAGAAGACAAGGAACAAGTATTAAGTTTCCTTGGGTTATTTGCTATTGCAACCTATCGTTTAATTCCGTCTTTCAACAGAATTACGGTTTCGATGATGAGCTTTAAAAGCTACCAATATACAGTTAACCGATTGAATAAAGTCTTAGAACGATTACAAACTAAACAACTTGAAAAAGAAAAATACGCTACAGAATTAAACTTTAATCATTCTATCCAAATAAAAAATTTATCTTTTGCTTACAAAACAGGAAAAGATGTATTAAAAAATGTAAATCTTACAATAAATAAGGGTGAAAATATTGGAATTATAGGAGAGTCTGGCTCCGGAAAATCAACATTAATGAATATTATTCTGGGAGTTATTAATACTTATAAGGGAGATATCCTTGTGGACGGTCAAAAATTGACTCTAGGTAACTTAAATGCATGGTTTGCAAAAATAGGTTATGTTCAACAGAACATCTTCCTACTAGACGGAACAATTAGAGAAAACATAGCCTTTGGACAGTTTTCAGATCAGATTGACGAGAACAAAATACAACAATCTGTTCGAGGGGCTAATTTAGATGAGTTTATTTCATCACTTCCTCATGGATTAGAAACTAAAGTCGGTGAATTGGGTAGTTTAATTTCCGGTGGACAGAAACAAAGAATAGGAATCGCCAGAGCTATCTATTCAGATGCTGAAATACTATTGTTAGATGAAGCTACTTCTGCTCTTGATGGCAAAACAGAACAACAAATCATAGAAACGCTAAAAAACCTTTCGGAAACCAATAATAAATTGACAACAATTACTATTGCTCACCGATTATCAACACTTAAGCACTGTCAGCATATTTATGATATTGCTAATGATTGTAAATCTTCAACTTTTGATGAATTAAACAAATAAAAAAAGGTATAATAAAATAGCCATTTGAAAAAGAAAATAGACATATTGTATTTAGATTGGCCAAATTCAGAACGGGATTTGAATATCTCGATTCCTGTATTGGTGTACCTTCGTAAAAAATATGGCTATAAAATCATAGCAAAAAACATTTATAACGGTCTTTATTATCTTAATAAATATAAGCCTAAAGTTCTTTTTCTTTCCAATGCTATCGGTGCTGAAATAAATTTTTTAGTTGCCAAGTACGCTTCATTATCAGGAATAAAAGTAGTAACACTAACTTCAGAAGGAAATTTTGTTGAAGGACAAATGAATATTTTTCTTTGGGGATGGAATAAGGAGAAAAAGTTCTACCATCACCAACAAAATGTTTGGACAAAACGTGCCTTAGAAATTGCCATAAAAGAATACCCAAGATTTAAAGAAATAGCGGTAATAGGAGGAGCAACAGGATTTGATAAATATAAATTATTCAAACATTTGAGCAAAGAAAAGTTTCTTAAACAAAACAACCTTACCCAATATTCAAAAGTTGTTGGCATTACCTCTTTTGGGTTTTTTGAACATATCCAAAATGCTGAATACGTAAAAAAACATAACGTAGTAGAACGATTTGGGAAAGAACAATTCCAAATGTATTTAAAGGATTTAGATTCACTTAGAGAAATATACAAAAAACTTGTTCTAGAAAACAGAAACACATTATTTGTGATACGAACTCACCCTATCACTAAAGACATTAAAAACACGGAATTTAGCACTATTTATCATCTTGATAATGTTTTTGTCTCCAATACAAGTAACAAACAACAAAGCACAAACAACAACCATTTATCAGTTATGGACTGCATCTCTATTTCTGACATTTGGATAGCTTATGAAAGCACCACCTTAATTGAAGCATGGATACTTGATAAAATTACAGCGGTGATTAATCCCTCTCGTTATGACTTTATTAGAGAGATTAATTACAAAGGTGCTCTAAAAAGAAACTCTTTTGAAACACTAGATGCTTTAGTAAAAAAAATTATTAATAATACCGATATCAAAGAATACAAAGATTTGTCGAATATTAGAAAAGAAATCATAGCTAACACCATTGGTTATGCTGACGGGAACAACCACAAAAGGACAGGAGAGAATATTCATGATTTTATACAGAAAATAGAAAATCAAAAAATAGACACTTCTGTTATTCCTCTTAAATTAAAGATTGAACATCGAAAAAATTATATCAAACAAAAAAGTAAACTTTATCAGCTATACAATCCAAATGTACATGAAGTTTACAAACAAAACGATACTAAAAAATTTAATTTAATGTTTAACAAATATGATGTTGTAATTACTCCATAAAATGAAAATCAATCAAAAAATAATATTTTATACACTTATAAGTTTCTTCGTTGTTTTAAGATTTGTTTACCTTGATCAGGATATTCATTCTCGAATGATTGAGGGAGTAAATCAATTAGATGAAGTTTACTATAACTATGCCGGATGCGATTACTATTTAGATTCACAAGGCAGAACTAATAATTTTTTAGAAGGAAAAACTCAATACCTAAAAGCTCTCACCTTAACTCATGCGTTACCTTCTTATTTAAGTTTAAAAATATTAGGTAATAACTTTTACGGTTTTCGTTTATCTGCAGTTTTAGCTTCTTTATTAATTATTTTTCTTTTATATCATACCATAAAGGATGTAATGGATAATCAACTTGGGATAACTACCTCCATTTTGTTTTTAATTTTTTCTGATTTTTACTTCTTTATTTTCAGTCGATTACAAACCCCTCAAATCTATTCAATATTATTAATATCTTTTTTTCTATACCTCTTTTATAAATATTATGATAAATTCAATTACAAACAGATATTTATATTGTCTCTTGTAGCTTCTTACAGTGTCTTTTTCGTCTATTTACTCAATTTTTTTCTTTTAGCGTCATGGGCCGTATATGTTGTTTTATTGAGTTTTAGACAAAAAAATATAAAACCAATCATCATAGCTTTTAGTGGTGTATGTTTCAGTTTTATATTCTTTCTCTTAGCTTTTAATTTAGTTGGAGAAGACCCTATGGTTCATTATAATAGAGTTATTGAATTTAATGAACGAGCAGGAGCAATACTAACGTCTGATTCTGCAGGGATTACCGTTACATTAAAAAAATATTTAAGCTCAATATTTTCTATTTTCATAACAAATATACTAAGATTTAACCCTATATTATTATGGGGAGTCATAACTTTTCTTATATATTATTTATGGAAAATTATATATAACAGAAAAGATATTGATTTAAAATATTCTTTCATTTTTATACTTCTAATTCTATTTTTCGCACAAAACACAATCATTTCTAGTTACCCTTTTATGAAATTAATCGTAATGCTTCCTATTGCTTATATATCTTTAGTCTTATCATTAAATTATTTATTTCTTAAAAAAATACCAAGAGTTATTTTATGGAGTAGTGCGTGCCTATCTTTATTACTATCTTACTATTCTATTAAAATTAATCATTCTCAAGAATACTGGGGAGTTGACGTACTAGGTTATTATGATAATATCTCCTCTATTTATGTAATTATAACTTATCTAATTTTTATCATTTTTGTAATCTATACTCTATTAAATTCATCTAAAATTTTCCCAACATATACTATGAAATGGATTATTAATTCATTTGCATTACTATTTACTTTAATGGAGTTTGATTATTTTGTAATTACACCTGATTTTACAACCAAAAATACATTAATAAAATATAGTACGATAACAAATAACAATATTGTAGCTGGAGGTGTCTCAAAAGCATTTCAATTTTATTCTAACTCAAAAAATGTAGGGGCTCCTTATTTTATTTATGAAAACGATAAAAAAGCAAAAGATCATTTACAGTACATTGCAAAGAATTTTACCACCTACAGAATAGAGCAATTAAAAACACCTAAAATGAATACATTAACAGTAGATAGCATTGTTACTCTTGATGAGATTAGATATATTGTCCTCAAAAAAGAGATACAACCACAAGGTAAATATGCTATCTGCTTACTTAAAGACATTGAAAATAAATGAAAAAAATATTAATTATACTAGGAACAAGACCTGAAGCTATAAAGTTTGCCCCATTGATAAAGGAAATACAAAGTTCTGAAGAATTAACTCCTGTAGTTTGTTCTACAGGACAACATAAAGAGATGCTAGAACAAGTATTCAACTTCTTTTCTATAAAAGCAGATTTTGACTTAGAGCTGATGACTAAAAATCAATCGTTAATAGATTTGTCTTCTATAGCAATGAAAAAACTAGATACTGTAATTCAAAACGTAAAACCAGATCTTATTTTTGTTCAAGGAGATACAACTACTGCTTTTATCGGTGCACTTGCTGGATATTACAACAAAATAAAAGTAGCTCACTTAGAGGCAGGACTTAGAAGTTTTGACCTTTATTCACCTTTTCCTGAAGAAGGTAACCGAAAATTAATTGGTTCAATAGCTTATTATCATTTTACTCCAACTAAAACGGCATCAAAGAACTTACAAAATGAAGGAATTAAGAAAAATGTTTTCGAAGTAGGAAATACCGTTATCGATGCGTTATTATCAACTTTAGAAATACTACATAATAGTGAACACAATAATCAATTGGAACAAAAATACAGCAATAGTATTTCAGATGGAAAAACTATCCTGATAACAGCTCATCGAAGAGAAAGTTTCGGTGCTCCTTTTGAAGAACTTTGCGAAGCAATAGAAGAATTGGCTAACGAATATCAAGATTACTCATTTATATTCCCTGTACACTTAAATCCTATTGTTCAGGAGATTGTCCATAGAAAATTAGTAGGAATAAAAAACATACACCTCATTCCTCCTTTAGATTATGCTGAATTGATTTGGATTATGAGTAAATCATATTTAATAATCACCGATTCCGGAGGCATTCAAGAAGAAGCTCCAACACTTGGAAAACCATTAATAGTGGTTAGAGACGTAACTGAACGAACGGAAGGAATTGAAGCAGGAACAGGTATTTTAACTGGCACTAACAAATCAAAAATTAAACACGCTTTCAATTTATTGACTCAAAACCAAGAGACCTATAACAAAATGAGCTCTACACAAAACCCATACGGAGACGGTACAAGCTCAAAACAAATTGTCAAAAAACTTACTGAACTTTGAATTCGATAAAAAAAATATATTATCTATCTCGTTCCTATCCAGCTTACTTCGATACGGGAGGAGGTGCATTAATGCGTCAAGCACAAGTGGAAATTCTTAGAAAGAATGGGTTTGAAGTAATAGTTGTTCTTCCCAATTATGGTAAAAACACCCTTGAATTAAAAGCAGACAATACATTACTCATTCCTTTTAAACATTTTGAAAGATTTACATATTGGAAACATCGTAAAGGTATTATTGATTGTTTTTTAGATAAATGGGTAAAAAATAGCATCATATATTTGAAAGATAAAATCAACAAAAACGATTTGGTTTTTGCTACTACAGGAGGAGAATTTGGGACATTGAAATTAGGAAGCCTACTTAAAGATGTAACAGGTTGTAAATTCATTATTAATTATCACGACCCTATTGCCTTTACTAGTGTCAACGGTACTACACAAGACAGTAACACCAACATAAACAAAGATAAAAAAGAAGGAGAATACTTAAAGAATACAGATTTTATTATCACTTCCTCTGGTGTAATACGTTTTTCGTTACTTCAGAAACATCCATTTCTTTCAAAAGATAAAATAAAAACGAACTATTTTGGATACCTCAAATCATTACCATCTAATAAAACCGAACATAAAAAAAACAAAGTAACTATTGTATACGGTGGTTCTTTTGCTAACCTTCAACAACCTGAACTACTCATAAAAGTAGCAAAAGATATAAAAGATATTGAAGTTGTTTATATTGGAAATCATAAAAATTACCAACCTTTAAAGAAATACAAAAACCAATGTACACTACTTCCTGCAATGCCATATGAGAAATATGTAAAATACATACAAAAGAACGCAGATATAGGATTTATGAGTTTAACCAATGAATATTTGGGTGCTTGCGTACCTTCAAAATTATTTGAATACATCAATGTCGAGCTTCCAATAATTGGAGCCCTTCAAAAGGGAGATGCAAACGATATCATCAATAAAAAAG
>JALWSJ010000313.1:1457-14329 GCA_026993705.1 Flavobacteriales bacterium | reverse complement strand
AGGTGCAAAAAACTAAAGCTGATTTTGTGGTCATCACAGGTGGAGAACCTGCTATGTATGATTTATCTGAACTTACGGAAGCGTTAAAAAAGATAAATTGCTATATTGCCATTGAAACATCTGGTGTTTATCCCTTGCGAGGTAATATAGATTGGGTGTGCTTTTCGCCAAAGAAATTTAAAAAACCTTTGCCAGAAAACTACGCAAAGGCTGATGAAATTAAATGTATTGTGTTTAACAAAAGTGATTTTGAATGGGCTGAACAACATTTAGATAAATTACCGAATGACACAAAACATTATTTGCAAGTAGAATGGAGTAAAAGAGAACAATTGCTTCCGCTTTTGATTGATTATGTAAAAGAACACCCGCATTGGAGTATCTCTACGCAGGTGCATAAATATATTGATGTTCCTTAAAAAAAGTATTGGGGCTTGTGCGATGGCATGTTAAGGATTGTATCCCTAACACGAGGAAAAATTAACGCCATAAAACGGTTTTATTTTTCTTATTCTTCTTAAAAAAATATTTCCATAGCTAGGCTATGTAAAGAATTTTTTCATCGTCTAAGAAAACTAAATTCCGTTTTCTTACCGCTCATTTCTCTTGCGTTAGGGATAGAACGGCGTGTTTGAGTTCTTTTTGTGTTGTTGCACTTATGCAACACAAAAAAGCGAGTAGTGATAGCCCGACCCTTTTCTACAAAAGACACGTTTAGCGAAGCGGTATGTGTCTTTTGTAGAAAAGGGGAACGCCCAAATTAAAATTAAAGAGATTGTACAAAAGAACTAACTAAAAGTAAATAAATGAATCCTAAAGAGAGAATAGAACAACTGACACACGAATTGAATGAACATAATTATAATTATTATGTGCTGAATGCTCCTGTGATTTCGGATTATGATTTTGATATGTTGCTAAAGGAATTGCAGGAGTTAGAAGATAAATATCCGCAGTTTGCATCGCCTAATTCCCCAACGAAACGGGTTGGGGGAGATATAACGAAGAAGTTTGAAACGGTGAAGCATCGTTTTCCGATGTTGTCGTTGAGTAATAGTTATTCTAAGGAGGAGATAGAGGAATTTGCGGAACGCGTGAAAAAGTTAGTGGATGGTGAGGTAGAATATGTTTGCGAATTAAAATACGATGGGGTGGCGATTAGTATAACGTATCAGAATGGTGAGTTTGTTCGGGCGGTTACGCGTGGAGATGGTGTGCAAGGGGAAGATGTTACGGCGAATGTGAAAACGATTCGTACGGTTCCTTTGAAGTTAAGGGGGGATTATTTGCCTGATTTTGATGTGCGGGGAGAAATTATTTTTCCGCTTGATGCTTTTAATAAATTAAATGAGGAACGAGAAGAAGCTGGCGAACCTTTGTTTTCTAATCCAAGAAACACTGCTTCTGGAACGATAAAAATGCAGGATTCATCGGTGGTGGCATCCAGAGGTTTGGATTGTTTTTTGTATCAATTGTATGCAGAGAAAATACCTTTTGAAGGACACTTTGAAGCCTTGCTGGCTATTGAAAAATGGGGGTTTAAGGTTCCTAAAGCTGAGGATAATTATATAAAAAAGGTAAATTCTATTGAAGGTATAATGGCGTTTATCGATTATTGGGATAAGTATAGAGAAAATTTGCCTTTTGAGATAGATGGAATTGTAATTAAAGTTAATAATTTTCATAAGCAAGAGGAGTTAGGCTTTACAGCAAAATCACCGCGTTGGGCGATTGCTTATAAATTTAAGGCTGAACGAGTTTCCACCTTATTGCATAAAATAACCTATCAAGTAGGGAGAACGGGGGCTATCACGCCGGTAGCTAATCTTGAACCGGTGCAGTTAGCCGGAACAATTGTAAAAAGAGCGAGTTTACATAACGCCGACCAGATAGAAAAATTAGATATTCGAGAAAGAGATACAGTATTTGTAGAAAAAGGCGGAGAAATTATTCCTAAAATAGTAGGTGTGGATTTATCCAAACGACCAAAAGATTCCAAACCAACGCACTTTATTGAATATTGTCCTGTTTGTGGCACAAAATTGATTAGAGATGAGGGCGAAGCTCAACATTATTGCCCGAACTCAAATGGTTGCAAGCCTCAAATCGTGGGAAGAATAGAACATTTTATTGGTCGTAAAATGATGAATATTGACGGTTTGGGAATTGAGACCGTTAATCAATTATACGATGCAGGATTGGTGAAAAATATTGCAGATTTGTATGATTTGACACTAGAAGATTTATTGCCTTTGGAAAGAATGGCGGAGAAATCAGCACAAAATCTTTTAAAGGGGTTGGAAGAATCTGAAAAAGTACCTTTTGAACGTGTGTTGTTTGCTTTGGGAATACGCCACGTAGGAGAAACCGTAGCGAAAACGTTAGCTAAACATTTTAAAAATATTGATAATTTGGCGAGTGCCGATGTAGAAACCTTGGTTCAAGTAGATGAAATAGGAGAAGTGATAGCCAAAAGTGTTGTTGATTTCTTTAATGATGAAGAGAATCGAAAAATCATTAAACGGTTAAGAAAAGCAGGATTGCAATTCAGTATAAACGAAGAAGACCATCAACAAAAATCAAACGTTTTAGAAGGCAAAACAGTTGTTATTTCGGGTGTTTTTAATAAGAGTAGAAACGAATTAAAAAAGCTGATAGAAGAACACGGAGGAAAAAACGGTTCTTCTATCTCTAGTAAAACAGATTTCTTGTTAAGAGGAGAAAAAATGGGTCCTAGCAAATTAGCAAAAGCTGAAAAATTGGAAATACCCATGATTAGCGAAGAGGAATTTTTAGAAATGATAGGCGAGAAGTAATGGAGAAAAAAGAATATCGTTGGAACGTAGAAGAGTTCAATTCTTTATCCAATGAAATTTTATATAAGATAATAGGATTAAGAGAGCAAGTCTTTGTCGTTGAACAAAACTGCCCTTATTTAGATGTAGATGGCAAAGATATAGAAGCTATTCATTTATATTTGCAAAATAAACACGGAGAGATAATTGCTTATGCTCGTATCATTTCGCCAAATATTTCTTATAGCGAAGCCTCAATTGGTAGAGTAGTGGTAGCACAAGCATATAGAGAAAAAGGTGTTGGAAGAATATTGATGCAAAAAGCAATTATATTTTGTCTTGAAAAATATAAAACGGATATTCGGATTTCAGCTCAACAACATTTGGAACGATTTTATGAGAGTTTAGGTTTTTCTTCAACATCGGAACCGTATTTGGAAGATGGTATTCCCCATTTCTCAATGCTATTGAAATTCAGTAATAAACATAGTGAATAAAAAATGTAGAATAAAAACTTTAAGGCATAAATATTTAATGTAATTTTGCACGACAAAAAAAGCAGTTATGGCAATGAAATTTTATAGATTTTTACTGATATACAGATTACAAATAGGATTAGGATTATTGGTGCTTTCAGGCGTATTAGCCTACACTAAAGATTGGGAATGGTTTTGGACGTGTATTATTTTGGCTTTTGTGGCGATAGGTTCGCACTTGTTTTTTGGCCCTATCCGATTGATACAAGAAGCCATACAAAACAACGATATGGAATTGGCTCAAAAATATATGAAAACGGTTATATTTCCTCGATTATTATTTAAGCCGGTACGTCAAGGGTATTATATGTTAAAGTCCAATTTAGCAATGAATAACAAAGATTTTGCAGCCGCTGAAAACTATATGAAAGAAAGCATAAAAAGCAAAAGCAGTATTGTAGGCGAAGAACAAGAAGGAGCATCTTATTTTCAGTTGGGAATGATTGCCATGCAAAACGGAAAAAAGACAGAAGCAAGAAAAAACTTACGATTAGCCCTAAAGAAAGGATTACCCGACAAAGAATTTAAAGCGGCAGCACTCCTACAATTAGCAGCTTTGGATATGCAAGGACAACGCATCAGTCAAGCAAGGGCTTACTTTAATCAGGCAAAAAAATTAAACCCTCAAAGCCCGGAAATAAAAGAACAAATACAACAGTTGAATAAAGTCATTCATAGAGTGGGCAAGACCAATATGCGAAGGTGAAATGGGTGTTTTCCATTACAAACAATTTGATATAAGGCAAGACCATGCCGCTATGAAAATAGGTACGGACGGAACGCTTTTAGGAGCGTGGACGAACGTATCGGGAGCAAATCATATCCTAGATATAGGAACAGGAACAGGTGTGATTGCTCTAATGTTGGCACAACGAAATCCAACAGCAAAGATAATAGGGATAGAAATTTGCGAACAAGCCGTAATCGATGCGGAATATAACGTAAAAGCTTCGCCTTGGAGTGCAAGAGTAAGCATTATCAACACGTCTTTGCAAACGTTCATTCCCAATCAAAAATACGACCTTATAGTTTCCAATCCACCCTTTTTTGAAAACAGCCTAAAATCACCATCGGGAAAAAGAAGTACAGCCAGACATACCGATTCATTAAGCTATTTGGATATTCTTCAATTCGCTTCCGATTACCTAACCGACGACGGTCGCCTTTCGATGATATTACCGATAGAAAACGCACAAAATTGCATCAAAAAAGCACAAGAATTTGATTTACATCTCGAAAGAGAGTGTATAGTGCGTTCCACACCCAATAAGCCCCCTCATCGAAAAGTGTTTGAGTTAAGCAAAAAAGAACAAGAACCCATAAAGGAAACCCTAACCATAGAAACCGGAAAACGACACGATTACACCGCAGAGTATATTGCTCTAACCAAAGAATTTTATACCATAATGTAATCCCATAAAGTAGATGTTTTGGGCGTTCCCATTACGGCATAAAAATATTGTTTCGTTTGCACTACACAATATTTCAACACCGTAATGGTCGGGCTATCCACTATATCTTTTGCCCTCCAAAAGGAGGGAGGGCAAAAGGATGCCGTTCCTATCCCTAACGCGGAAAGAAATAAGAGCAAGAAAGAAAACGAAGTTTAGTAATTAACCGATAGTAAAAAATAGTTCGAATCCTATTACTTTTTAAAAATCACGTGGTATTACCAATTATACCATTTTAATTTTGAAACGAGCCGAAAGAAAGTGAATTTTAGTTTTCTTATACGATGAATAAAATCTTCGCATAGCCTTAGTTATGGAAATATTTTATGAAGAAGGATAAGGAAAATAAAAACGCTTTATTAGGCTCATTTCAATGTTTAAATGGTATTAATAGTTATCTTTGCGGATTAGCGTGGTTGAAATGAAAATTAATAAAAAACTCGATTTCATTAATCGCAAATAATAATAACGAGCTTAAAGTTAAGATAAGTTCAATATACGAAAAATAGAAAAGAATGCACAAAGCAGGATTTGTAAACATAATCGGAAGTCCTAATGTAGGGAAATCCACCTTGATGAACCGTTTGGTGGGAGAAAAATTATCCATCATTACATCAAAGCAACAAACAACACGTCATCGTATCATGGGAATCATAAACGGCGATGATTATCAAATTGTACTATCTGACACTCCGGGGGTACTGAACCCTAGCTATAAATTGCACGAAAAAATGATGCGATTTGTAGATACGGCTTTAAGTGATGCTGATGTGATTTTGTTTGTAACCGACATTTTTGAATCAAAAGTGAATCACGAAGAAACTTTGGAACGAATTAAAAAGCACAGTGCTCCAGTGTTGTTGTTGATTAACAAAGTGGATTTGATTAAAACACAAGAAGATTTAATTAAAAAAGTGGATTATTGGAAAGAGCAAATTCCAAGAGCCGAAATCTTACCTGTATCTGCTTTGCATGGATTGAGTACCGATTTTATCTTGCCAAAAATAATAGAATTGTTACCAGAGTCGCCACCGTTTTTTGATAAAGACGAATTGACCGATAAGCCTTTGCGTTTTTTTGTAACGGAAATAATCCGAGAAAAGATTTTGCAAAATTATAGTAAGGAAGTTCCTTATTCGGTGGAGGTTGTAGTTGAAGAATTTAAGGAAGAAATAGACATCATTAAAATCAGGGCTAATATTTACGTGATGCGTCCGAGTCAAAAAGGAATTATTATCGGTCATCAAGGTAGTAAAATAAAGAAAGTTGGGACAGAAGCACGTATAGATATTGAAGAATTTTTGGATAAAAAAGTGTTTTTGGATTTGTATGTAAAAGTGGATCCGGATTGGAGAGATAAAGAAAATAAATTGAAAAAATACGGTTATGAATAAACAAAATGGTTATTGTTTAAATAACGTATTTTGTGCCCTCGATTGAAATGGAAATCGTAACGAATAGAAAGGTATTACAACTCTTATAGAAAAAGAGCGATTTTATGAGCTCCTTTTTCTATTAGAAGTTGTTGCCTTTATAGAGTTACATTGGAACGGAAAGCGGGATACAGGCACCAAAAAAATAATTAAGTAAGAAATAAAGATGGGAAATATAGTAGCTATTGTCGGGAGACCGAATGTAGGAAAATCAACATTATTTAACCGATTGATTGGTTCGAGAAAGGCGATTGTTAAGGAAACAAGTGGAGTTACTCGCGATAGACATTACGGCAAGACAATTTGGAACGGAAAGGAGTTTTCGGTCATTGATACGGGAGGATACGTGAAAGGCTCGGATGATGTGTTTGAAGATGAGATTAGAAAACAAGTGATGATTGCTATTGAAGAGGCAAATGTGATTGTTTTTATGGTGGATGTAGAAGCGGGTATTACAGATTTGGACGAAACGGTGGCAAATGTATTGAGGAGGACGAAAAAACCAGTGATTTTGGTTGCTAATAAGGTGGACAATACTGAACGTACTATGGATGTTTATGAGTTTTATAACTTAGGCCTTGGCGATGTACATGGTATTTCGTCTATCAATGGTAGTGGTACGGGTGATTTATTAGATGAAATTGTTGAGCATTTTGAAGTCGATACAGAAGAAGAAGAGGAAAGCGAAATTCCAAGAATTGCGATTGTGGGAAAACCAAATGTTGGGAAATCTTCTTTAATCAATGCTTTGTTAGGCAAGGAAAGAAATATTGTTACTGATATTTCCGGAACAACTAGAGATTCAATCGACACGCACTATACGGCTTATGGTTTTGATATGATTTTGGTCGATACGGCGGGAATAAGAAAGAAAAGTAAGGTGCATGAAGATATTGAGTTTTATTCGGTTATGCGTTCTATCCGTACAATTGAAAATAGTGATGTGTGTATTTTTATGATTGATGCTACCGAAGGTATTCAAAAACAAGATTTAGCCATTTTTGGTGTTATTGAGAAAAACAAAAAAGGGATTGTTGTATTGGTCAATAAATGGGATTTGATAGAAGATAAGCAAACCAATACGGTTAAAGAATATGAAGAGAAAATAAAATCTGAGTTAGCTCCTTTTACCGATTTGCCGATAATTTTTACATCAACGGTCAACAAACAAAGAATACACAAAGCTTTGGAAACGGCTATTGAAGTTTATGAGAATAGAAAAACGAAAATACCAACTTCTGTGTTGAATGAAGTAATGCAAGATATTATAGAAAGGTATCCGCCACCATCGCACAAAGGGAAGTATATAAGGATAAAGTACGTTACACAGTTACCTACTTACTCTCCTTCTTTTGTTTTCTTTTGTAATTTACCGCAGTATATTAAAGATTCTTATGAGCGTTTTTTAGAAAACCAATTGAGAAAGCACTTTAATTTTACCGGTGTACCGATTCGTATCTTTTTTAGAAAAAAATAGTATGGGCAGGACATATAAAATTGGATTATTTGGGGCTTTGGTTTATATTGTTTTTGAGTTGGTTATTGTTTTTACAGGATACAGCCATAATGAAAATGCCCATGTTATAGCTTTTGCCGTCAATACACTTTGTTTATTATTGGCAATAGCTTATAGTATTCTTAGTGAGTTCAATCGGTTAAAGTCGAATGGAGTAAGTATGTTGCACGATATTAAGTCAGGATTGAGAACAACCAGTATTTATGCTTTAACCGTAGCTGTATTTATTTTTTCCTACTACAAATGGATTGACCCCGAATATCCGAAAATGAGGGCAGAACAACATCTGGCTCGTGTAAAAGCCGAACAGTTTGAAGAAACAGCAAAGATAAAGATGCAAGAAGCTCCGGAAATGTATGAAGGAAAATCAGTAGAAGATTTAAGAGATACGAATGAAGAGGCAATAAAAATGATTTTAGACCCTTCGCCTGTAAAAATTTTTCCGATAACACTTTTTTCTTTGGTTTTGTTAGGAATGGTTTATACTTTTATGATTACGGGTTTTAATCGTTTGGTTTTAGCTAAATTATTTTAAAAATGAAAGAAGTATTTATCGTTTCGGGAACTACGTCCGGTTTAGGATTAGCTTTTGCTAAAAAAATAACAGGAGAAGATAAGGAGGTATATTCTATATCCAGAGCAAGAAATAAAAAAAATGATTTTATTCCCCAAAAAAATCATTTCTCGTGTGATTTGTCTTTAACTTTTGAAGTGAAGAAAACAATGGCAAGAATTATGCGTTCACTTGATTTTGAAAACATAAGTTCAATCACATTAATCAATAATGC
Organism: Flavobacteriales bacterium; assembly: GCA_026993705.1. Classification (GTDB taxonomy): domain Bacteria; phylum Bacteroidota; class Bacteroidia; order Flavobacteriales_D; family Parvicellaceae; genus S010-51. Next base: position 5,810 of record JALWSJ010000313.1, on the reverse strand, counting down.
AGGGATGATTAAACCGATAGGAAACGTGGGTACAAATTCTTTGGAGTTGGTCAATCAAAATATTAATGTGAACCTTGTTGTACCAATAGCTATGGCAGAGATTTTTATATGTGCGGTTCAGTATTTACCCATTAGTAAACACATATTAAACGTATCATCAGGAGCCGCAAGAAATCCCTATGCGGGATGGAGTAGTTATTGTGCCTCAAAGTCAGGTTTGGATATGTTTACACGATGTGTGGGAGAGGAACAAAAAGAACAGGAGAATCCGATTAAAGTTATAGCAATTGCACCCGGGGTCATTGATACCAAAATGCAGGATGAAATACGTGAAGTCCCTCAAGAACAATTTAAAATGGTGAGTCGTTTTATTGATTTAAAACAGAATGAAAAATTATTACCACCTGATTTTGTTGCTGATAAATTATTGGAGTTATTATATAGTGGAGAAACAGAAACCGGTGGGTGTTACGATATCCGTGATTTTATTGATGAAAAACAAGGAAGATAGAACCTGTTAGAAAAAGTACAACGTTAAAAAATTTATAAGATAAAGATAGCATAGCTTACTTCGGCATTTATTTTGTTAGGTTTGCACTCATAACAAATTAGATTTAAAATGAAAAAAATAAAAATCACTACAATTACGCTTATTGGACTTTCATTGGGAATTGCCTCTTGTGATACACTAACCGATGTGGCACAAACAGCAACAGATGTGTTAACAACAACTGAAGGCGGAGAAAAATCAGCTCCCGCATTAACCAATGACGAGGTAATAGCAGGACTTAAAGAAGCTCTTACCATAGGTATTCAAAATGGAGCAAGCAAAGCCTCAGCCGTTGATGGTTTTTTAAATAATCCTAAAATACGCTTACCTTTTCCTGAAGAAGCTCTAGTCGTAAAAGAAAAAGCATTGGAATTAGGTTTAGATGGTCAGGTTGAAAAATTTGAACTTACTATGAACAGAGCCGCAGAAGAAGCCTCTAAAACTGCAGCTCCTATTTTTATTGATGCTATAAAAAATATGTCTATCCAAGATGGTTTTACGATTTTAAGAGGAGGGGATAGTGCCGCTACACAATATTTAAGAGAACATACAACCGAACAATTAATTGTGGCTTTCACTCCTAAAGTACAAGAAGCAACAGAGAAAGTGCAATTGACAAAATATTGGAATCCTTTGACAAGTACTTACAATAAAACTACTTTTCTAACCGGAAAACCAAAAGTAAATACTGATTTGAATAAATATATTACCGATAGAGCAATTGATGGTTTGTTTACATTGGTCCAAGAAGAAGAAGTCAAAATAAGAAAAGACCCTATGGCTCGTGTTACCGATATTCTACAAAAAGTATTTGGTTCGTTAGGTGGAAACTAAACAAATTATAATCAATCTTTTACGCGTAAGATAAAATATACAAGTAATAAACTACCTCCTAAACCAATAAAAATCCACGCGATTAACCATAGTGGATTTTTATTGCTTTTAGGAGGTTTTTCTTTGTTTACAGTAGGGGTTCTTCTCAATACTTTACGTAAGTCCTTCCTTTTATCGTTCTTAATCTTTTTTACAGTTAAATTAAAAGATATTGTATCTTTTATTGAAGTAAAAATAGTATCAAGTGTTGTGAATACAGAGTCGGCACGGGAAAAAACATAACCGGAGTCAGCAACAAAACGAGCAGGTAAAGGAATTTCTTTAAAGTAAATACCGCTAAAAGGAAGACGAATAAGTGTATTATCATTGATAGAAACCTTTGCGTGGTTTAAATTTAAACGTAGCACATAAGTTCCTTTTGGAGCAAGTAACTCTTTTATTTCTTCTCTTGCTATTTCCGGACGTTTCACAGCAAAAAAACGAAAGTTTTTTATGTTTTTGTTCCATTTCTCAATCGGTATAACTGAGTTTTTAAGATGCGATGCTATTTCCTTTGTATCTCTTGGTAACTCATCTTTATAAACACTTCTTAGGTATTCAATGGCTTGTAAAACAGTATCCGTAGAAAGCGTTGTATTCAATAGATGAGTAAATTGATTGATAAACTCATTTTTAAACTGATTATTTTGCATCAATTTCCTAAAATATAATGTACTCCACGTATTATTAAACCAATCCGTTTGTTCAGGACTTAAACATTTTTTTAAATAATCGCGACTAACTCTGCTAAACCCCAAGTCCGTATCATAAAGTATCATTCTAAATCTACCGTCTTTATCTTTAGAACTCCAATAACGAACATTTCCTCTAGAATCAACATTGTTTGTATAAATTTGAAAAGCTCGATAAGTAGCATAATTTTTAATATAAATATAACTCTGAGCTTTTTTATAGGCCTCATCATCCATTGTATCCAACTTTAAAAACCAATGGTACATTTCCATATATTTACTTCGGTCACCATGTTGTCGAACCCAACGTCCCATTACGATGGTGCTACTATCTATATGAGCATCATGATTATAATATAAATAGTGCTTATTAATTTTTTCTCTCAAATTATATAGCCCCCAATATTCTCCATTTACATAAAGTTTAATCGGCTGAAAAGCCATATAGTCAATACCCGAATGTTGCATCAAATAAGCATTCAAAACATCTTTAAACCTGGTTTTGTTGTAATCATTTCCCGAAGTTCTGATTACAAGTTGCTTATATTCTTCAATGTGTGGCTTTTGCTCAAAAAATGGATAGACAAAACGATTTTTACCGTATTTTTTTCGAGCAACTATTTTCATTGACTTATCGGGTTGCCTACGAGTAGATTCTCCAAAGATTCGTAAGCCACACTGTTGGTTTACCACCTCTTTTTTCAAGGTATCCAAATAAATCATGTAAACCGCTTTCTCCCATTTTTTCTGAAAATTACAATTTTCCCAATGTCCCGTACTATCACTAAAGAAAGCATCTTTTCCTCTCGTATAGATACCTTTTTCGTCATCCCATAAATCTTCGTCCGGAATACCAATGGATAGAACAGGCAATTGAGTAGGAGGAGAGAAGATGTACGAACGAGTAATTATCGTATCCCTTTTGTCGTAATAAATTTTAAAAAGAAAAAAAGAATTTCGATTAACTAGAATCGGTTTCCTGTATCGCTTACTTTTATACGTAGGAATCGAACCGTCAGTAGTATAGAAAACTTTTTTGTAATCACCGGTTACTTTAATGGAAACGGCAGAATCACAAAACATAGATATGGGATATACGTCCACAATACTTTCTTGACTTCTCAATTCCGTAACATAAAAGACAAAAAAAATAAGTATTAAAGTTCTCATGAAAGCAAAGTTTCCTTAAAAAGAAAAGTAAGTTATACCATTTGAATATTGAAAAGAGCCGAAAGAAAGTGAGTTTTAGTTTTCTTAGATGGTGAATAAAATCTTTGCATAGCCTTAGCTATGGAAATATTTTATGAAGATGGATAAGGAAAATAAAAACGCTTTATAAGGTGCTTTTCAATGTTTAAATAGTATTAATTCTCCAAATATATAACTAATACGTTTTATGGATTAAAAACAGTTGATAAATATTTAGAAGAATATATACAGTCATCAAGTAGAATTTTTAATTTTGCCGAGTACAAGAAGTATAATGACTTCAAAAACTACACACAAAGATTGATTTTTATGGACAGAATATATTTAGATTTTGAGAAACCTTTAGAAGAATTGCGTGACCAAATCATCAAGACAAAAGAAATTGGAGAAAAGGGAAAAGTTGATGTGTCGGCTACGTTAGAAGAATTGTCTCAAAAATTAGAGGAAAAGACAAAAGAGATATACAGTAATCTTACACCTTGGCAAAGGGTACAAGTAAGTCGCCATCCGCAAAGACCTTATACCTTGGATTATATCAACGCTATTACCAAAGGAGAATTTATAGAATTGCATGGAGATAGAAATGTAAAGGATGATAAAGCCATGATAGGTGGTTTGGGTAGCATTGACGGAAGAACGGTAATGTTTATCGGTCAGCAAAAAGGTCGAAACACAAAGGAGCGTAAATATCGTAATTTCGGAATGGCAAATCCTGAAGGTTACAGAAAGGCATTACGTTTGATGAAGCTGGCTGAAAAGTTCAATAAGCCCGTAGTTGCTCTTATTGATACTCCCGGAGCTTTTCCCGGATTGGAAGCCGAAGAGAGAGGGCAAGGAGAGGCTATCGCTCGAAATTTGTTTGAAATGATGAAACTGAAAGTGCCGGTTATCTGTGTTGTAATAGGAGAGGGGGCTTCCGGTGGTGCTTTGGGAATCGGTATTGGTGATAAAGTTTTGATGTTGGAAAATACATGGTATTCTGTAATTTCTCCGGAATCTTGTTCATCTATTTTATGGAGAGATTGGGAG
>JALWSJ010000313.1:0-1447 GCA_026993705.1 Flavobacteriales bacterium | reverse complement strand
AATGCACGAAAGTTAACCGCAAAAGATATGTTAAAAAACAAACTGATTGACGGAATCATAAAAGAGCCTTTGGGTGGTGCACATGCCGATCCAGAAAAGATGTATAAAAAACTAAAAACAGACTTAAAGAAAAACTTGAATAGACTAACGGAAGTACCTGTTGATGAGTTAGTTGAGCAGAGAATAGATAAATTTTGCAATATGGGAGTTTATAAAGAATCAACAGCAAAAGAGGCTACAGCAGAGAAAGCGTAAATTATTACTATAAAAGCACCTGTTTCAGGTGCTTTTTTTATCCTGATTATTATGAAGATTGCAATCACTAGCGAGGACAATAAAACAATTAGCGGAAATGCCGACACTTGTCTGAATTACTTTGTTTTTACCGTTGAGAATGAAAGAATAGTAAACAAAGAACCATTGAAGTTGGTAAAAGGGCAGGAATTAGAAAACATTTTTATCAACAAAGTTGTTGAGATATTTGAACATCCCTTATTTGACGTAGATATGATTCTTGCAGAAGATATCAGTCCTTTGGTTACTGCTCGTTTAAAAGAAAGGCAAACCGTAGCATTTGTCATTGAAGAAAAAGATATTGACGATGCAATCGTACAAGTTATACAAGGGAGGTTACAAGGTTACGTGGCAGAAGAGCACAATTGCAATTGCGGTTCTTGTTAGGTTAAAACTTACAGAAACTATTACACTATGAAAAGAATAATTTTAGTACTCATAACGATTCTGTTTTCTTTATCGTTATTCGCACACGAAGGAATGTGGATTCCCTCTCTTTTAAAGGCGTTGGAAGATGATATGCATGCACAAGGTTTAAAATTGTCGGCAGAAGATATTTATTCGGTCAATCATTCAAGCCTTAAAGATGCAATCGTTCATTTTGGCGGAGGGTGTACGGCAGAAGTAGTTTCCAGCCAAGGTTTGATTTTAACCAACCATCATTGCGGGTATTCTCAAATTCAACAACACAGTTCAGTTGATCATGATTATCTGAAAAATGGATTTTGGGCAATGTCCAAAAGCGAAGAGTTAATCAACGAAGGGCTAACCGCTACTTTTATTGTACGAATAGAAGACGTTACAGAAAAATTAAACGAAGGCGTGTTACCGAGTATGGACGTTACCGAAGCGAATATCATACGTCAAAAAAACAGTAGAAGTTTGTTGCAAAACGCTATCAAAGGCACGAAGTATAAAGCTGTGATTAAAGCCTTTTATTATGGTAATCAGTATTTTATGATTGTAACCAAGACTTACAAAGACGTACGCCTTGTAGGAGCTCCCCCCAGTGGTATCGGAAAATTTGGTGGCGACACGGATAATTGGGTTTGGCCAAGACATACCGGAGATTTTTCCGTTTTTAGAATCTATGCCGATAAAAACAATGAACCTGCCGAACCTTCAGTAAATAATATTCCGTTTCATCCTAAAA
>JALWSJ010000312.1 GCA_026993705.1 Flavobacteriales bacterium | reverse complement strand
ACAGTATGTTTACGATGGTCGGTTTGAAATCGATAATAATAATATTGAAAATGTTATTAGACCATTAGCTATTGGAAGAAAAAATTATCTATTTGCTGGTAGTCATGAAGCAGCTCAAAATTTGGCTCTGTTTTATAGCTTTTTTGCAACATGTAAAACACATGATATTAATCCTTATAAATTGCTACTTGATGTATTGAACCGTATTCCAGAACATAAAGCAAATAAATTATTTGAGTTATTTCCTCAAAATTGGAAAGAACTCAATAACGAATAACATGTACTTTACCGTGCACTTACCTACTAACAAACAACGAAAGAGTGAAAAAATATTTTCATCATCTAGATATTAGATATGTAACCTGATTCTACCACAATTAATTACCGTCAGGTTAATAACTAGAGGTCAGTGTGTCTATATGTTAGATGAACAAAGTATAACACGTTGTAAAATTATATAAAAATAAATAAAAACTAGATACATAAATCGGATGCGTAAATCAGACCGCTAAAAAAAAGTTATAGAGAAATATTGAGTTTTTAGAGGCGCTCACTAAAAAATATAAGAGTAAAATATTCCCTCCTAAAAGTCAAAATTTGTTAAAATATATTTTAGTATTTGCTTAAATAAGATAATTGTATATATTTGCAGTATGAAAAATATGTATTGTATAAGAATTGAAGCAAATGAGTAACAAATATCTCATTGTATACAAACAATAACCGAATTAGATAAGTCATTTGATTTACTTTCTAACATTTTGAGTTTGGCAGGTAATAAATAGTGTTCGACTAAAAATACTTTTCCTTCTTTCTCAAGAACAAGAACTTTGTGTCTGTGATTTAAGCGATATACTCGAAATAAAAGTATCTGCGATTTCTCAACATTTACGAAAATTGAAAGACAGAAATATAGTATTAACTGAGAGGAAAGCACAAACTATATTTTATTCATTAGTACCCGAACATAAAACTCTATTCAATCCATTTTTTGAATTAATAAACAAAAATCAAATATTAGAAACGATATAAAAAAAGAAAAAAAATTAATCGGAGCAGGTTTATTAACCGCAATTGCATCTTCACTATGCTGTATTACGCCGGTATTGGCGTTAATATCAGGAACTTCAGGTGTCGCATCAACATTTTCTTGGATGGAGCCTTTTAGACCTTATTTAATTGGACTTACTGTTTTAGTTTTAGCATTTGCTTGGTATCAAAAACTAAAACCAAGAACCAAAGAAGAAATTGCCTGTGCTTGTGATGAAGAAGAGAAAACACCATTTATGCAGACAAAATTATTTCTTGGAATTGTAACTGTTTTTGCTATTTTAATGATGGCATTTCCATATTATTCATATGTGTTTTATGGAAATAATAAAAAAGAAATAATTGTAGTCGATAAATCCAATATTGAAAAAATTAATGTAGATATCAAAGGAATGACTTGCACTTCTTGTGAAGAACATATAAATCATTCTGTAAATGAATTAGACGGAATAATAAAGATTAATTCTTCCTATGAAGATGGACAATCAGAAATCGAATTTGACAATACAAAAACTACGATTGAAAAAATTGAAAAAGCAATTAATAAAACTGGGTACAAAGTAGTTGAAACCAAACCAATAAATTAAAAACTATGAATATAGAAACTATAAAATTAAACATTGAAGGAATGACTTGTAGCGGTTGTTCTTCACATATAGAAAAAGATATCAACAAAATTGAAGGCATTAAAAAAAGTGTTGTAAATCACGAAACTAATGATGGCGAATTCACTTTTGATAAAGATAAATTATCTAAAAATGATGTGATTGAAGCAGTAAATGCAGTTGGAAGTTATAAGGTGATTAACGAAAAGGAAGATTGTTGCACAAACTCCAATTCAGATAAAATTAAAAGTAAAAACCATAATAATAACTATGATTTAATAATAATCGGTGGTGGTTCTGCAGCATTTTCAGCAGCCATAAAAGCAGAAAGTTTAGGACTTTCTACATTAATGGTTAATGGTGGTTTAGATTTTGGAGGTACTTGCGTAAATGTTGGTTGTGTTCCTTCAAAAAACCTAATAAGAGCTGCAGAAACGACATATCATGCAAAACATTCAAACTTTAGAAGTATTAAACCTTTAGGTGCGGAAATTAATTTCAAACAATTAATACAAGACAAAAAGGAGTTAGTATCCGCTTTACAACAACAAAAGTATTTGGATGTTGTAAGTGACTTTAAAAACTTAACAATGTTAAAAGGTTGGGCAAAATTTGTAAATCAAAAAACCATTATCGTTGATGAGAAAAACACTTATACAGCATTAAAATTTATTTTAGCAACTGGAGCAACTACAAATATTCCAGAAATTGAAGGATTAAATGACGTTGGATATTTAACCAATATTTCACTTTTCGATTTAGAAAAGAAACCAGAAAGCCTAACCATAATGGGTGCAGGTTATATTGGCTTAGAAATAGCACAAGCATATAATCGCTTAGGAGTAAAAGTTAGAATTATTGAATTTACGGATAGACCTTTAAGAAGTCAGACAAGTGATATAACAGATGTTTTGGTTGAACAATTTAATAATGAAGGCATAGAAATTCTTCCAAATTTTAGAGCCTATAAATTTGAGAAATCAAACGCTGAAACGATAATTCATTGTCATTGCCCTGATGGTTCAACGACACAATTGATTGAAAAAGGACATATTGTTGTTGCAACAGGAACAACACCGAATACCTCAAAATTAGGATTGGAAAACGTAGATTTAAACCTAACGGAAAAAGGTCATATTATTGTTAATGAAAAAATGGAAACCAATCTTTCAAATATTTATGCAGCAGGAGACGTTGCGAATACGCCCCCCTTTGTTTATACGGCAGCAACTGAAGGAAATACAGCCGTTACAAATGCTTTTACCGGTGATAATAGCAAAGTAGATTATTCTTCCTTACCTTGGGTTGTATTTACTGACCCTCAAATTGCAGGCACAGGAATTGATGAAGTAGAAGCGAAAGAAAAAGGAATTCCGTTTGAAGTAAGTAAATTAGATTTGACACACGTACCAAGAGCATTAGCAGCCCAAGATACAAGAGGCTTTATTAAATTAATTCGAAATACGGAAACCGACAAACTTATTGGAGCGAGAGTTGTTGCACCAGAAGGTGGAGAATTGATACAACAATTGAGTATGGCAATCAAATTTGGAATTACAATAAAAGAATTAGCCGATAGTTTTTATCCTTACCTAACTTTAGGTGAAGGAATTAAATTAGCAGCAATTACGTTTGGAAAAGATGTTTCTAAATTAAGTTGTTGTGCAAGTTAAATATCTAAAATGCCAAAGCATAAAGTTATACACATTTGCAATCGCGACAGCCAAAATTGCAAAAGAGCATGTCTTTTCAATCGCTATCAGCAGAACGAAAAATAAAGTACGAAAATACAATCGAGTAGATGTCTGATAGTCAATTGACTGTCAGTCACCTCTCTACCATTTAAACCCTGAAATGAGCTTATTTTCCTTATACTTAGTAGAGGTTAATTACAGCTTGTGTATAAGTTAAAAATTAGTTCTTTTCATTTCAGTTGTCGTTATTTTTGCAAACCATAGCTACGGTTATGCTTCTTAAAAATGCCTAGTTTAAAAAGAAAATAATCTAATCTAATCTAATCTCACTTTTATACTAAAACTGCAAATAACCTCTTCAAAAAATATTTCCATAGCGGGTGCTATGCAAAGATTTTTTTCATCGTCTAAA
>JALWSJ010000311.1 GCA_026993705.1 Flavobacteriales bacterium | reverse complement strand
ATCTAAGGGTATTAATTTTATTTTCAGTAGAATCATTTTCTCTTAAAATCTGAAAATCTTTATCTTCAAGAAAAAGATCAAGGATAGTGTCATCAATAATATCTAATTCTTGAAACAACTCTTTTGGAGGAATTATAAATTCCTTGTTTTTACTTTTAATCGTGCTTGTTTCATTAATAATCTCATATGGCCAATCAGAGTCAGATTTTTTGTCTTTAGATGAGAAATCTGATTTTAAATACTCTTCAAAAATATTCATGATTGTAAAAATTCAATATATTCAGTTTTTAATTCTGACTCAAGATTACATGCAACATCAAGGAAAGAATTGTATAAATCATAATTAAATCTATAATCTGTATTACCTTGAAATGTATTCAGATCAAAATGTAACTCAACCCTATCAATATTCTCAACCTTTGAGTTTATATTTAACGTTCCCTTAATCCTATTAATTTCGCTTATTACATTAAATAGTTCTTCCTTTTCTCCTATTTTAAAAGGTATTCTCGCTACAGTTCTGTTTTTCCAATTAGCAATCTCATTTTTTTTATAAATGTCAATAGAGTTATTCAGCTTATGATAAATCGCAGAGAATTCCTTTCCGTCCATTTGTTTAAGTAAATAACGTGTAACAAGAGATAACCTATTGAATTTTCTAGGAAATTTATCATGTATCACCTTTACTATACCTTTAATATCAAGAATAAATCGTTCTAAGTTACCCATTTCTGTAACACCAACATTTTTATTTGTTTTCTGTATGTCAAGGCGATTTATGGAAAATCCGATTGACCAAACTTCATCGCTTGTAATTAAACTGAATCTATTGATAGGTCCATGCGGTGTTAATTCTTGGAATGTAGTCGGGATTAATTCTTTGTCAGAAAACTTATCGATAAAGTATTTTAACACATCTGGTTTTGGACCAATGTCTTCAAAATTACCGAAAAGCACAGTTTGGTATCTTAAATCTATATCTTTCATTATGATTTATTTTTCTTCAAAGGTACATTTTTTTGGCTTGCAGCCAACGGTGCGGGCTATGCGACGTGCCGCAGTTTCAAAGTTATATTTTTCTGTTTACCTTTATCTTCATTTAATGCTTAATTGTCAAATATACAATTAATTGCGGCATGGCGTATAGCCGATGTTGTGTGTAGTGTGCTTAATTAAATGTATTATTCGCCCATGTAAAAAATTCAGCTAATGAAAATACCAAGACAGTTGTATCGTTATTTTCTTCGGTAGTGTATAATTTTTCTTTTACTGCATTTCTTAACCATTCTTTGGCACCCGATTTAAACCCATCACCATCAATCAAAATCATAATGTCTTTTTCTGGCATTGCTTCAATGGTGTTCAAATACAAATAGGGTAATTTTTCGTCAACGGATCCAGCACTTTGTTGCCATTTACATTCAATTCTTATTCTTAAACCATATTTCTCAGATAGCAGTAAAAATTCTGTATTTCCTTTATGGCCATATATTGTTCTAAATGGAACATTTTTTAAAAGTAATTCCTTGCCATAATTTTCAGGGTTTTTTTCCCATTTACGATACATTTCAATTTCAAATCCTTTACCCAACAATACTGTTTGAACCGCTTTTTCTAGTTGGTTTCCGGTAATATTCGCACTTTTTCCTTTTGCCATGCTAATAATTTGTTACAACGATTTCTTTTATCGAATTTCTTTTACTACCATTTGAATTTATTGACCTTTTCGCATCAACCCTTGTTATGTTATAGGCTGAATATATGGTTTCAAAAAAATCATCCTCCGGATTTGTATTTTTGGGATCGGAATTACTTAACATGAGTTTGTGTCCCTGTTGATCTAATTCATAGAATAAACCTGCTAATTTTAACTGTTCGTCATCTTGAAAATTAAATTTACTGTATGAGGTAAAACTGGCCGTTTTGCTAATGGGCCTGTACGGAGGATCAAAATACACGAATGAACTTTCTTTAATGTCTTTTTTTACTTCTGAAAAGTCCGCTTTTTTGATAGTGGCAATTTCAAGGAGTTTTGAAACATTTAATAAATTTTGTTTATCTAATATTTTAGGATTTTTATATTTCCCAACAGGCGAGTTGAATTCACCTTTTGAATTGAAGCGGAAAAGTCCGTTGAAACAGGTTTTATTCAAGAAAATAGTTTGTGCCGCCCGCGGTATCCAATTGTCAGAATACTTATTGTAATCAATATTAAATCTTTGCAGGTTGTAGTTTTGACGGATTTCGTAAAAGAACTGTTTTCTGTCTTCTTCCGAAAGTTTTTTGTATTGTTTGTCATAACGAAAAAGAAATTCAATAAGTTTTTGAACATCTTTTTGTATCACCTTGTATGTTAGTATGAGCTCATCGTTAATGTCATAAAGGAAAGCATTTTCAACTTCGTAGTTTTGAGCAATGTCAAAAAAGACGGCTCCACCGCCTACAAAAGGTTCGTAATAATTTTTTATCTTTTTTATTTTCAGTTCAATGGGGTATAATTTTTCAAATTGTTCCAATAATTGTCTTTTGCCTCCAACCCATTTTAAGAATGGTTTAGCACCAAGTTTATATTCATAAAACAGGTCATCAACACCAGATTTCTTTTCATTATTTACTGGATATACTTTCATGAATTTTTTCTGCTAAGTTACTTAATTTCTCTTAAACGTAGATTGTTTTAACATTACACACAACGGTTGGGCTATGGTGCGTGCCGCATTTTGAAACGATTATTTTTCAAGTTACGACTAATTTTATTTTGTGTGTTAACTATCATATTTACAACTAATTGCGGCATGCACTATATTTTTTGTTAGGGTGCGTTTTTATTCAAACACTTTATTCATGTCAATATCTAAACCTGCTTGCTTCATCTCTTTTGCAAGACTTAATTGCCATCCTCCGCCAACATCATATTGAGTATATACAACTCCTAAATAATCATTTGGTATTTCAACTCCTTCTTTATAAAGAACAAACACATTTTTTCTTCCAATTGCACCACAAAAATACCCTAATTCAAATATTACATTTTGTCTTGCTCTTGAGTTAGATAAATCATTTTTACCCTTAGGATATCCTATGTCGTCAGGAGTTAATAATACTATTGAGAAGCTAGATGACAATGCTTGTTCTTCAAATTTTTCAATAATGGTTTTTCCCTTACTTGCTTGTTCGTGAAGAATAATTGCATTAAGTCCTAATTTCTCAACAAACCTTGCTACACTTGTTTTTACAGTTTCATCATGTCCATGTACTATGAATACTTTTTTTGAATCCTTCTTCAAATTATTTGTTTTTGTCTTTTCATTTTTAACTCCAAATAATTCGGACTCTTCCAACATTGTATTCACCAAATTAATTATCTGATTTCTTCCTTGTTCCCACTTTTGATGTTTATAGGTATCATCAGAAGGAGCAAAACTTGGATAAAAAGATATTTTATTAAAATCTTTTAAATAATCGCTGCTTTCTCCATATAAGTTAGATATTAACATTTTACCTTTTCTTCTGATTTTATCTAAAGCTCCTTCATCTCTATATCCTAGAGAATTTACTTGAACCTTAAATTCATCAAGAAGTTCTTGTGTTGATTTTGATTTAGTCATTATTGTTTATTAAAATGTATCGTTTAATGGTTTTCGCAAATGCACCCTAACGTTTGGGGCTATGAGCAGTGCGGGACATTTCTGCCGTAAACTTGCTGCTTACCCGAACAGTTTATTTTTGTTTTATGCTTCAAATTTAGTAAAAAACCCGCATTGCTTATG
>JALWSJ010000310.1 GCA_026993705.1 Flavobacteriales bacterium | reverse complement strand
GCCGTTAGAGCATAAATACAAATCTTTAAAGGAGCAAGTTTTTGTTTTAGAAATTCCGAAAAACTATACAGTAGAATATCTTCCTAAAGATTTTATACTCAAAAAAGATAAATATCAAGCAGAAATCAACTATAAAATAAAAGACAATACAATTATTTACACACAAAATATTGTTTTTGATTTTATTGAATTATCGGAAGAAGAAGTTTCCGATTTTAGAGATTTCATTACAAAAATAGAAAAACAGCAAAGAGAAACCGTTGTTTTTTCTAAAAAATAAAATTATGCTATTTTTCACATTTCCCCTCTATAGAGTATTAACTCTATCATTTATTTTATTCTATTCAATTGGATATGGTCAAGATAGTCCAAAACCTATTTCTTTGGATTATAAATGGGACGCATACAACGATTCATTATTAACAGATGAAATAAAAGAAAAAGAATTAGCAGAATTAAAATCGGTATTTATTACTGAATTTCACTTTAATAATCTGGGACAGTTAGAGGAATACAGGATTATTCACCACATATATTGGTTAAATTCTGATGATGCTATTGAACAATTTAATAAAGTTTATCTTCCCTTCAATCAAAGTACAAAAGTTATAGAAAGTATGGCTAGAGTGATTGATTCCAAGAAAAAGGTAACCGAATTGAACCAATCAAAAATAATGACCGCAACGGATGACGAAACAGGAAATGAGTACAAATATTTTGCTTTTGAAGGAATTGAAAAAGGAAGTATCGTTGAATATTACACCATTTTACTAAAAAAACAACCCAGTTATTCAGGGAGAAAGGTAACCTTGCAATCCAGCCATGACAAATACAATATTGAATTTCATCTCTATACACCAAGTTCTTTGGAGTTTGTTACAAAAAGTTATAACGGGTTAGACTCTGTCCAAACCGATACTATCATAGAAGATAGAAACCATTGGTTCATTAAAACTCCTTATATAGAGAAGTTAGAAGATGAGGATTATGCTGCTTACGAAGCTAATAAACAATTTTTGATATACAAACTGGAGTACAACGCAAATACCGGAAAAGGAAACTTAATTTCTTACGCCAATACGACTAAAGGAATTTACGGTTATTTTTACAACGCAGCGGATAAAAAGGATATAAAAAAGATAAAAAAATTGATTGAAACATCTGGAGCAAATGCAGAAAGTACAACAATAGATAAAATTAGAACAATTGAAAATTATATCAAGAAGAACTTTTATATCATAGAAAACAGTTCCAAAGAACAATCGGAAATAGCTTATTTATTGAATAAAAAAGTAGGGAGTTTATCCGGTATTGTAAAACTCTATATTGAAGCGTATTCGCAAATGGGCTTAAACCCTCAAATTGTTTTAACGTGCGATAGATTTAATTTGAAATTTGACCCTGAATTTGAGGCAGACAATTTCCTACAAGATTTTCTTCTCTATTTTCCTTCCATTGAAGAATCTTTATCTCCGGATAACATAGGAAGTAGAATAGGCTTTCCCGAAGTTACATTAACGGATAACCACGGTTTATTTATAAAGAAAATTAAATTGGGAACAATGGAAAGCGGATTAGGAGAAATTAAGTACATCAAAGGGACTCCTTACGAAAAGAGCTTTGATAACTTATTGATTGAGGTTACTTTCGATAATGACGACATTACGTTAACGCACCTCAATATTAATAAAAGTACCGGAGGATATTATGCTGAAAACCTACAGGCTTATATTCATTTAATTCAAGATAAGGACAAGGCTATAGAAGAGCAAATAACCTACATCAATGAAAACTTAGAAATCATAAGTAAAACGGTAGAGAATGACGACCCTAAATACTTTGGAAAAGCTCCTTTGGTTATTGACGCACAAGCTAAATCTTCTGACTTTGTGAATAAAGCCGGAAACACTTACCTCTTTAAAGTGGGTGAGTTGATTGGCCCTCAATCCGAGATGTATCAAGAGAAAAAAAGAGTTCAACCCATGGAGTTTTATTTTAGAAAAAAATACCACAGGGTAATTACCGTTAATATTCCTAAAGGCTATAAAATAGCCAACTTGAAAGATATTAATATCAAAGAAAGTTTTAGTAAGAATGGAAAAGAATTAATGAAATTTGAATCCTCTTATACGATGGAAGGAAATCAATTGATAATCACGGCTGATGAATTTTATGATGCCATTCGATTGCCTGCAAGCGACTTTAATGATTATAGAAGAGTGATTAATGCGGCAGCGGATTTTAATAAAATTACATTAATCTTAGAGAAAAAATAAATGCAATATTCCTACCCTGATTACTTTTACCTTATTGCTCTCATTGAAGTAAAGGGCATAGGAACGGTTACAGCAAAAAAACTCATTGACCAATATGGTTCGGCTTATGCTGTTTTTCATCAAAGCAGAGAAACGTATTTGCAGATAGGTAATTTAGGAAAGTCTTTGTTGGAAGCACTGGAAAAAGAAATTGTTTTTACCATTGCCAAGGAACAAATAGAATACTGTTCTTCCAATAATATTGAAATATTGAGTTATTATAATTCAAATTATCCGCAACGATTAAAACAAAACGAGGACGCTCCTCTTATTCTTTATTTTAAAGGAAGGAGTAATCTGAACGCTCCTAAAATGATTTCCATCGTAGGTACGCGTAATGCGACTTCGTATGGTAAAAATATATGTAGAAACATAGTAGAAGAATTGGCGAAATACGACTGCACCATCATAAGTGGTTTGGCATATGGAATAGATGTTGCCGCTCATAAAAATGCGATAGATTTTGAAACGCCTACGGTTGGTGTGTTAGCTCAGGGAATCAATACTGTTTACCCTATTGAACATAAACCAATAGCGGAAAAAATGATGAACAACGGAGGGCTATTAACAGAATACAAAATAAATACACGTCCTAACAGGGAAAATTTTCCGAAAAGAAACAGAATTGTTGCGGGAATGTGTGATGCTATCATTGTAATTGAATCCACGTTGACAGGTGGGTCAATGATAACCACCAAGTTGGGTAAAAAATATTATAAGGATATTTTTGCCGTTCCGGGTCGAATGGGCGATGTGTATTCGGAAGGATGTAACCACCTTATCAAGACAAAACAGGCTTATCTTTTGCAACATACGGAAGATGTACCGAAAGCCCTGTGTTGGACTAAACAAACGCAAAAAAATCCTCAACCTCAA
Organism: Flavobacteriales bacterium; assembly: GCA_026993705.1. GTDB lineage: Bacteria > Bacteroidota > Bacteroidia > Flavobacteriales_D > Parvicellaceae > S010-51. The sequence continues at coordinate 591 of JALWSJ010000310.1, read as the reverse complement.
CTTTTTATCGAGCTTACTCCGGAGGAAACGGTTATTGTTGATGCGTTGGAAAAACAATCTTTGACGATTGACGAGCTGGCTATTGTTACCGAATCAACCATGAGTGTACTGTCTGCTCAATTACTGCTTTTAGAGTTTAAAGGTGCGGTTAAACAATTGCCGGGGAAAAGGTATGAGTTGGTTATTTAGGTTTTAAACCTATAGAATGACGAAATTGTTTGCTATTTATAAATTAAAATTCACTTTCTCTCTGCTAATTTCACTTGCGTTAGGGATTGGTATCCCTAATATGAAATGAAAGTAAGCTCATAAAGCGGTTTTGTCGCCTTCATACTTCTTCATATTTTATTTCCATAGCTGGGGCTATGTAAAGAAAATATTCATCGTCTGAGAACTACAAATTCCACTTTCTTGCACTTATTTCATTCCACGTTAGGGATAGAACGGTGTGTTTGAACTCCTTTTGGTTTGTTGCATTTATGCAAACCAAAAGAGTGAGTAGTGATAGCCCGACCCTCATCTGCAAAACAAACGTTGAGCGAGAGCGATATGTTTGTTTTGCAGATGAGGGGAACGCCCAATGATTAGAAT
>JALWSJ010000309.1 GCA_026993705.1 Flavobacteriales bacterium | reverse complement strand
TACAGCTTTTTCTATCGTCAATATTTTAGACAATGCAAATGTGTTTATTCCCAATTCATTTTCACCCAATGGAGACGGCTTAAATGACTCTTTTCTTCCTATATTAACAAGTATTTCAGACGATAATTACTCTTTTATGATATTCAATCGTAATGGAGAAATTATATTTAACACCTCTCAATTAGGAGAAGTATGGTACGGAGACTTTTCAGGTCAACCGGTTCCTGTTGACACATATGTTTGGAAAATTATATACCGAGAAGTTGGAAGTCCAGTTAAAGTAGAGAAATATGGACATGTTAATTTAATTCGTTAGAAGTAATAATAATTTCTATTCTTTTCTACGAACTATTTTCTCACCCTTGATAGTCATATATTCGTCAAAATTTTAAAGGTAAGTGTTATAATTTACTTAAAAACCTTTATCTTAGGAACATTCTATCATAATGTACCAGTCAACACTTGCACTATTATAGAATATGGATAATTGATTAACATAGATTTATGAAGAAAGTAGTTGGTTTTATTGTTTTTTTATTAATTAGTAAATTATTTATTGCTCAAGGGGAGGGTAATAATTGGTATTTTGGTGTCTATGCAGGTATTACATTCAACACTTCTCCTCCATCCTTGTTAAATAATGGCAAGATTTCAACCAGCGAAGGCTGTGCAGCTGTAAGTGATAAAGACGGTAATTTGGTTTTCTATACAGATGGAAGTTATGTTTTTGATGCCAACCATAACCAAATGCCTAATGGTTCTGGATTATATGGGAACCCAAGTTCCACTCAATCTTCGGTAGTTTGTCCTAAACCGGGAACATACAACTACGGTTTAAGAAGATTTGACAGATATTATATAGTAACAATAGACGCTTCTGGAAGTGAAGGTATTTATGCCGGAGTTCGATATACCGAAGTTGATATGACGGCAAATGGAGGTATGGGCGATGTTGTGCCAAGTGTTAAAAATGTACATTTATTCGGAACAAGCACAACAGAAGGAGTAAATGTAGCGAAACATGCGAACGGTTGTGATTATTGGATTATAGGAAAAGAGGTTGGCACAAAAAATATTTATACTTATTTAATTACCTCCACAGGTGTAAACCCTACGCCGGTTGTAAGTACAGCAGTATCAACTGGAGCAGCACATGTTGGTTCAATAAAAGTATCCCCGAGCAACAAAATTGTATCTATTTTAAATAATTCAATTCCAAGTGTAGAAGTTTATGATTTTGATAATGCTACAGGCGTGTTAACTAGTAAATTTTATGACAATATGCCTTGGGTAAGTGGTTATAGAGCGTATAGTTCGGAGTTCTCACCTAACAATCAATTGTTTTATACAACCACTCTGAATAATAGAAATATATATCAATACGACTTAACCGCACCTAATAACTCTGCTTTTGTTGCATCTCGAACAGTTATAGGCACTACATCTAACACTATAGGATATGAGATGTGTGGATTACAGTTAGCTCCAAATGGGAAAATATATGCAGCCCTTCAAGGTGCTCATCGATTAGGTGCTATAGAAAATCCAAACACACCTGGCGTCGGGTGCTCTTATAATGATAATGCTATTGCTATTACAGGATTAAACCAAAACGGATATGCTATGGATGTTCGTTTAGGACTACCTGCTTTCCCTTCATTTTTCATATTTCCAAATCAAGTACAATATGAAAGTGCGAATTTTAATGTCAATCAATATTTTTGTAGTAGTGATTCTATTACTTTTAAATTATCAGACACTAATTCCGTTCAATCAGTAGATTGGTTTTTATCAGATGTTAACCAAAGTTTCCCTACTAGCCCTAACGGTACTGGAATTAATTATACTACACCACCTCTTACAGGGGGAACATATAAGATTCTTTCGGTGGTGAATTATCTGTGTTTTGTTGATAGTTTGATGGATACAATTACTGTAAATGCTGTTCCAAATGTTAATTTAGGAAACGATATTGACACTTGTTTAAACGGAAATATACTTTTAGATGCTACATTGTCGAATATAGCTTCGTATCAATGGAGTTCTGGTGCTACGACTCCTACTCTTTCGGTATCATCATCGGGACAATACAACGTTTCTGTTGTCGATAACCTTGGTTGCATGGGTGCAGATACTGTTCAAGTTACAATTAATGAAGTCCCTTCAGCTTCGTTTACTGTCTCCCCTGTTTGCGAGGGTGATACTTCACATTTTATGAATACTTCTACCATCAACACGGGCAGTATTACCAGTAATTCGTGGAGTTTTGGTAATGGTGATGTAAGTTTGGCACAAAACCCCAATTATCTTTACCCTACCTCTGGAACTTATACTGTTCAATTGGTCGTTTCATCCAATCAGGGTTGTAACAACACTACAAGTCAAAGTTATTCGGTTCATCCTAATCCTATTGCTGTAGCAGGTGTCAATGATACACTAAATTGTTTAGTTGACACCATTACATTGGATGGTTCACAATCCACTTCGGGAGCGAACTTTTCTTCTCTTTGGACAACCTCTAGTGGAAACATAATAAATGGAGCTACATCTTTAACTCCTCTGGTAGATAAAGAAGGATGGTACGTCTTATTGATAACAAATACAACAACGGGTTGTTCAGATATAGATAGCATTGAGATAATTATGGATACCTTATCTCCTAATTTTGAAATTGGAAACGACACATTATTAACTTGTTCGGTTACAATGATAGAATTTGCTCCAACAAATTATCAAAACGGGGATTTTGATTTTGTTTGGAGTACAGATAGTGGTAGTTTTGTAAGTACTACCAACCAATTAAACACACAAATCAATGAGGATGGTCATTATTATTTAGAATTGACGAATAATGTAAACCATTGTGTAAACAGAGATACTGTTTTTGTAGGCAGAGATACCTTACACCCGACTGCCTTTGCAGGTGTTGATACATTAATCAATTGCTTAGTTCCTGAAATAACTGTTTTGGGAAGTTCTTCTTCTACTGGTGATTTATCTTTTTCTTGGGAAGATGAAACCGGAACGGTTTTATCGTCATCGTATAATTTACAAGTAAATCAGTCCGGTTATTATGTTTTTAGAGTTCTTAACACAGTAAATGGCTGTTTTGCAACCGATACTTTATCTGTTAGTCAAAATGACTCGGCTTTTGTAGAATTGCTAGTTGATGGTCAATCGGATAGTTTATATGCTTTCTTTTCTTTTGAAGAACATGAATTTTCTTATTTGGGAGATGCAGGTACAGTAGAATGGAATATTGGAAACTTCTCAACATCTGATTCTACCTTTTTATATCAATTTGAAGAATCTGGAGAACATATTAGTGTAATTGCCTTAACAAATGCTCAAAACGGATGCATCGTTTATGATACAGTTTATTTTGATATTACACATAAATTAGAAATTCCAACGGGCGTATCTCCTAATGCTGACGGTATTAATGACGTATTTTATATCAGAGCCTTAGAAAATTATAAAAAGGGAGATTTGACCATTTTTAACCGTTGGGGTGATGTCGTTTATACGGCTTCTCCTTACGCAAACGATTGGCGAGGTCAAACAAACGTCAGTAATGTCTTAGCGGGTTCTGAAGTTATTGATGGGACATATTTTTATGTCTTGAAATTGTTAACGGATAATGATGAGGAGATTGTTCGTAAAGGTTATGTGGAATTGAAAAGGAAGTGATTTCATACGTGTAATCTTTTTATACGCAATGAATATTTAATCGTTTTTTCATCATCTAAAGAAACTAAAACTCACTTTCTATGCACTCATTCCATTTGCG
>JALWSJ010000308.1 GCA_026993705.1 Flavobacteriales bacterium | reverse complement strand
AGTTTCACCTTATCCACAAACATAATGTTAATTTTTTCGTCTTTCTCCGTAACCCTTGTTTTAGACATTCCATTAAAAATAGACCACGAAACCTTATCTTTAAATTCGTACTCAACCTTATCAAAAGTACCATCCTCGTAGTACAAATCCACTTCTATAATCACCCCGTTTTTAACCACCGCACGAGCAACATAGCACTCAGCGTTTCCGTCAAAATCCCGAACGGTCAAAATAATATTATCATGAGCACCATCTTCTACCGGAAAGGCACCTCTTTTTTCAAAAACTTTTCGATATTGCGTATAGCAAGATTCCTCCTGAGCAAACACACCGACAAAAGTCCCAGCAACCATCAATAAAAGTGTAAAGTAAATTTTTTTCATAAGAAATCCTATAATTTATAAAGTTAACAAATATAATTAAAATCCTAAAAACACGAAATAAAAGCAACAAAAAAGTAAAAAAGATGATTCTTTGGGCGTTCCCATTACGGCATAAAAAAGCAGTTTCGTTGCACTTCACTACTTTTTAACGCCGTAATGGTCGGGCTATCACTACTCACTCTTTTGGTTTGCATATATGCAACAAACCAAAAGGAGTTCAAACACGCCGTTCTATCCCTAACGCAGTTGAGATGAGTGCAAAGAAAATGGAATTTAGTATTCTTAGACGATGAATATTTTCTTTGCATAGCACCAGCTATGGAAATAAAATATGAAGAAGTATAAGGATACTAAAAACATTTTATTGTGCTTAGATTAACTGTGTTAGGGATAAGCCTCTAACGCAAGTGGAATAAGCACAAAAAGTTAAATTTAGTTAAATATTAATTCACGATTCAACCAATATTAATAAACTTAGTAAGTTTACGTTAAATAAATTCATTATGAATATCAAAAATTTGGAAGTCTCTAAATATTACGGACAAGAATTGCAAAACACATCCGATTTAAAGACAAATGCCTGCTGTACTGCCAGTGGAACTCCACCACACATACAAGAAATATTGAACGAAATCTCGCAAGAAGTAAAAGATAAATACTACGGTTGCGGACTTACAATACCCGATGCTTTGGAGGAACTTAATATTTTAGATTTAGGTTCGGGAAGCGGTAGAGATTGTTTTGTAGCAAGTAAACTAACCGGCGAACGCGGTTCGGTTGTGGGAGTGGATATGACCGATGAACAAATTAAAGTCGCGATAAATAACATTGACTATCATACACAAAAGTTTGGCTATAAACAGCCAAACGTAACCTTTGTAAAAGGAAATATAGAAAACCTGTCAGCTCTAGGATTGGAAAAAGAATCTTTTGATTTAATCATCTCCAACTGTGTCCTAAACCTTGTAACCGACAAACAAAAAGTGTTCTCTGACGCCTTTGACCTACTGAAAGAAGGGGGGGAAATGTACTTTTCGGACGTATATAGCAACCGAAGAATACCTCAACACTTACAAGACGACAAAATGCTATGGGGCGAATGTTTAAGCGGTGCTTTATATTGGAATGACTTCTTGCGTTTTGCCAAAAAAGCAGGATTTACCGATCCGCGTGTAGTTGAGGATAAACCGATCACTATCGAGAATAAAGAACTAGAAGAAAAAGTGGGGGATATAGAATTTTACTCAGTAACTTATCGCCTCTTTAAAATCCAAGGATTGGAGTCAGACTGCGAAGACTACGGACAGGCAGTACGGTACAAAGGAGGTGTCCCCAATAACGAAAAAGGCTTGCTATTAGATAATCATCACTACTTTCCAAAAGGAAAAATTGAACCTGTTTGCGGGAATACGTATAATATGTTGCATAAAACCCGATACAAACAATATTTTGATTTTTTCGGTTCTTGGGATACGCATTACGGAATTTACGAAGGTTGTGGAGGAAATATACCTTTTACTTCGCAAACCGAAGTCAGTGAAGGAAGCTGTTGTTAAATAGCAACCTCTATAACTTCCGATATTAATTCTTGAATAGAAATATTCTCCAATTCGGCTTGTTGTGGAATTAAACTTTCGGCAGACATTCCTGGTATGGTATTGACCTCAATCAAATAAGGAGTATCCTCTACAATGATATAGTCTATTCTAGCTATACCTTTTAGGTCTAAAATTTGAGCAACATTGCAGGTTGTTTCTTGTATTTTTTGATACAGAACGTTATCAATTGGAGCCGGTGTAATTTCTTGGGATTCACCTTTATATTTAGCTTCAAAATCAAAGAATGTATTTTGGGTTACAATTTCAGTTACAGGCAGTTTTTTATATCCTTCATTGTTTCTGTAAATACCGTTGGTAACTTCTCTACCCTTTAAAAAGGACTCGATGATTACTTGCGAACCGTGTTTCATCGCTTTTTCTATGGCTTCATCCAATTCATTTTCCATCTCTACTTTTGTTACTCCAAAACTACTCCCACCGTCAGCAGGTTTAACAAAACAAGGCAATCCCAAGTTCTCTATGATTTCTTTAGAAGAATACCTTTCGTTTTTACGTACTAAGAAAGATTCAGCAACGGAAACACCGAATGTTTTTAAGAATCGATTACAAAAATATTTGTTAAATGTCAACATTGAAACAAGAGAAGAGGAAGTATTATATTTTAACCCGATGATATCAAAATAGGCTTGTAATTTACCATCCTCTCCGGGCGTTCCATGTATAATAATAAACGCAAAATCAAACGTTATTTTTTGATTATCGTAGATAAATGAAAAATCATTTTTATCAATAGCCATTTTTTGTTCATCTATAAAAGCAAACCACCCCTTATCATCGATTGAAACTCTATAAGGAGTATATTTCTTTCTGTCAATGTGTTTATGAATGGTAAGAGCACTTTTCCGAGAGATAATTTCTTCGCGGCTGTATCCGCCTTCTATGATAGCTACGTTTAACATTTCGTATTGATTTTTATCAAAATTAAAGAATCAATAGAAGTATAAAATACTACTCTTGTAATATTTATAAACGTTCTTTTGTGATTATCTGTGATAATTGTTCTGTGGACGTATCAAGACCGTTTCCATATTATTTAAAAACGGAATAGAAATTCATTTTACTTCAATCTTCTCGTTCGTTTCTTTATTAACAAAATTACCCGATTTGATAAAATTACAGTCAGGAATTGAATCTGCATTAATTAACCAATTGACTTATCCATTAGCTATCTGACAGGTAACAATTAATATTACAAAATAGTATAAATTGTCTCATAATTGCATATACATCACAACGTGTGGGTATAGCTCGTAGCCGACGGTAGTCGGCTATGAGCTATACGCTGTGTTGCCCTTCGTATTCTTTATTTTATTCAATTTCATCATTCAATTCTCTTCAATTCTTTGGTTAAGCACCTCAATAATTAGAAAAGCACTAAAACTCCTCTAAGCTACATAATTTCAAGATTTATTATGTTTTTATATCTTAGTTTTTATCAACAATTTATTCTTTTGTGCTTAATTCTCGTTTCTCGAATAATTTTCCTTTACTTCTCTCCTATTTTTAAACACAATTTTCAAACGTTTCTAACTCTTTTTCCGTTTCAACTATTTCCTCTTTATCATCTCCTTTTAATCAATTCTTATCTGTTTTTCTTGTCAATTCTCTCACGGAAGTTTAATCAAATGTCTTTTACTAGACTTGAAATGTTTAAATATCTTGATGATTTAGATTTATTTGGTTGAATGTTTTGCGTTTATTTAATTTTCAGTTTTAATCAATTAGCTAAGAATCAGATTTAATTATCAGTCATTTTTTACAGAAATTTAAAGAGTTTATTTAATCAGTTCTCACGGT
>JALWSJ010000307.1:1049-14468 GCA_026993705.1 Flavobacteriales bacterium | reverse complement strand
ACTTGATGGACGGCTATGAAAGCATAAGACGTAGATTTCCTTTACCTGACTACAGAATAAGCATCGTTCATGGTAGAATGAAACCAGAAGACAAAGAATATGAGATGCAACAGTTTGCTAAAGGGTTGACTCAAATAATGGTTGCTACAACTGTAATAGAAGTTGGTGTTAACGTTCCCAATGCATCTGTAATGGTCATTGAAAGTGCTGAAAAATTTGGTTTATCTGCTTTGCATCAACTTAGAGGACGAGTAGGAAGGGGTGCTAATCAATCGTATTGTATTTTGATGACAAGTGTTAAATTATCAGAAACAGCAAAAAAACGGATTGAAACTATGGTTCGTACAAATGATGGTTTTGACATTGCAGAGGTTGACTTGCAAATGAGAGGACCAGGTGATATCATGGGGACACAACAAAGTGGTCTTTTGGATTTAAAAATAGCCAATTTGGCCCATGATGCCCAAATTTTACAAATGGCAAAAGATACAGCAATTAAGGTGCTATCTTCTGACTCAGATTTAAAAAATAAACTTCACTACCCTATTAGAGAAGAATTGATTAGACGAGCTTTGCATAAGCCCAATTGGGGAAATATTAGTTGATAAACTTTCCAATAATACCATTAAAACATTGAAATGGTATAAAAAATAAAAAAAGCAACTTCAAATAAATGAAGTTGCTTTTTGCAAACAAGGACTTAGCTATTATTTTTTAGTATGGATTTATTAGCTCAACCCATGGAATTACAACAGTATCTCCGTTGGCGTTTACGAATGTTCCTGCAATTGCCACTCTATATTCGCTACTTATAGCATTTATGATTAACCCATGTGAGGCTGTACTGACTAAAGTATAATCTTCCCAAGCTGAGGTTGCCTCATTGTATATGTTTATTCCACTTAATTTATTATCATACACACCGCTAGTCATTAAATCGGCACTCGTCATACCTCCATTGTTTGCGGTATATATATCAATGTTCGCGTAAGCTGGTGTTGGAGAGGACACAAATTGAATGGTATTAGTTAACACATTGGAAGTATCAAAAATAATAGTACTATCTGCAGATACATTATCAACCAAATCTACAAATGTAATCAATGAATCGTTTGAATTATTATTTGTGGTATCTGTTGAATTTCCACTTCCGTTTCCGCTTCCATTTCCTCCGTTATTGTTTGATTGTTGCTGTTGTTGTTCTTGTTCTGGTGCCGCTTCTTTTTTACAAGATACTGTTGCTAAAGACAATCCTAAAAGTGCGATTAATGTTATTTTTAGAGTTTTCATAGTGCTTTGTTTTTAATGTTTATTTAATATAATTCTTTTTTTTAATGGTGAGCTCACATAAGGAAACGCGAACAATTCAATAAATGGGGGGGGGGATGAAACAAAAAAATATTAAATTAACACCAAACAATTCTGTAAACAACTATAAAACAATATTTTAGGCATGTTGTTTTTTCTCTTTTATTTATTTTAAAAGCTATACAAAGATTTTTTTCATTATCTAAAGAAACTAAAATTCACTTTCTATGAACTCATTCCACTTGCGTTAGGGATAGAACGGCGTGTTTGAACTCCTTTTGTGTTGTTGCACTTATGCAACACAAAAGAGTGAGTAGTGATAGCCCGACCTTTACAGCGTTAAACTATTTTTGCGTTGGGACGCAAAATAGTTTTATGCCGTAAAGGGAACGCCCAACTTACTTAAATGATTTAAATATCTCGGCTGTTACGACTAAACGTTTTATTTTTGGAAAAGAATTTGCTTTTATAGTCGCAAACTCTACTTGCTTTCCTTCTTTATTGCTCGTGTTCCAAATCAGGGTTATTTTTCCTTCATCTCCGGGTTGAATTTCTTTTTTTTCTGACTCGATGGTTAGACACTCGCAAGACGGGAGCAATTCGTTAATCGTTAGGGGTGCGTTTCCTGTGTTTTTGATAATGAACTCATGTTTTAACTGTTCTCCTTGTTTGACTTTTCCGAAATCGTAAGTCCCAGAACCTACGGATAAGCGGGCATAATCCCCTTGTTTATCTGCATAGGTTACGGATTGTATTTCTATTTTTCTCTCTAGAGCTGCTCCTTTACTATACACGGAGTTTCTTTGGTCATTGTAATTATCACTAACGGCATTGCTAGCGGTGTATTCGCCGAAAGGAATCTTTACGAAAGTTAACGCTCCTCCATTAGATGCTGTACCGTTTAGATAAGGAATAAAAACTCCATTATCATATTCTTTTAGGTAGTTGATAAGGCTTGAAATTCTTCGTTTAGTAAGATTTACATTATATTCTGTCTTTGCTAGTGGACTGGCAAATCCTTTTATGGTTACTTCTATTTTTTGTCCTTTATTCAGTTCGTCTAATAATAACTTGGTGAATAGGTTTAAATCTTTTACTCCTTTATCTATATAGTGTTTATACAAATCATCTATATCGAGCTTTGCTTCTAATGCTTTTTCGTCTTCTAATCCTTTGCTATATTCTTCTTTGTATTTTGGTTTAAGTTCTTTGTAATACGCATAGGTCTTTAAATATGAAATATCAACAGTGGTATCCATACTTTTAGGACCTGGTCTGTCATTGTGGAAATAAAGGGTAACGGGTAGGTATTTGTTTAAATCTTCAAGGGTAACTATCTCTTGTTTTTGGGCTATCTCTTCTTCGCTAATTATTTCTACCGAATAAATATCGTTACAACACGTAGGACCTTTTTTATAGAGGCTTCCTAACCTATTGGACGTTAAAAAACCTTCTCTTTTTCCTTTGTGTTTGGAATAAATAGTATAGTACATATCATTCCATTGTGAATTAAAGGGCGGTAAAAGGTTTTTTGGTTCTCCCGTAAAATTTTCCGGAGTTCCCTCGATACTAAAAATATCCATCCCTCCTAATCCCATGTGCCACGGAGAGCTAAAATAAAGAATCTGTTCAAGGGGATCATAGAAAGGTGAAATATCATCATCGGGGGTGTTGATATTCTCGCCTAAATTCTTAGGTTTGGAATAGGTTCCGGCATCTAAAATTTGACTGACCCAAATATCCATACGTCCTTGCCCTCCGTTTCGATTGGAAACAAAAAACAGATACCGTTTATCTCCTATTTGAGCAAAAGATGGTTGAGTTGTATTGCCTCCTTTCGCATTGATTCTTTCGGGGAGTTCTTCTATGGAGACTTTTGTTTTTCCTTTATATATCGCCTTATAAATTTTACATCCGTTTAAACTGTCACACCTCGAAAAGTAAAGTATTTTTCGTTGGGTATCATACGAAGCATTTGCCGTATGAATTTGTTTACTGTTTATATCTTCAGGCAAGGCTATGGGGGGGTTCCATAAACTATCCTTCTTTTTGGATAGATATATTTTTGCCGTATAATCTTCATCTGCTACTTCCAATTCATTATTCAATGACACTGCTCTCAATGAACTGAAAATCAAATTTGAATCTAAATATGAAGCTGAAAATTCAGAATTTGTTGTATTGACGGGAGTGCCTATATTTTGTACCTTCACATTCGGAACAACTTCGTTTTTTACACGGTTTGCATAATTACAAGATAGAGCTTCTTGTTTTGCTTTTCTGTATTCGTAACTTTTTTTGTTTCTACCGTATTTGGATTTTACCTTTCTCCAAACCTTTGAAGATGCTCTATATTCACCTTCGTATTTAAGCATACTTGCCACCCAAAACGCAGCATCTTTATAAATTCTCCCCCCTTTATCTTTATCCCAAACTTTCTGATAGTAATATCGTGCTAAAGGGTAATTGTTATACAAACGCAGAGAGGTAGCATATTTGTATAGTACATCAATATTGGAAGAATCTATTTGAAGTGCTTGTTTGTAGTAAATAGAAGCTCCATAATAATCGCCGGCTTTCTCATTTAACTCTGCATAATTCATCAATTGTTTTTGAGTTTGAGAAACACCATAACCCGATAACAATAGGAATCCAATCAGTAAACAAAAAACGTTATTATTCAGGGTTTTGAGCATCTACTATTCGTTTGATTTTTGTCAGAACATCTACTGCTAACTCGTTACACATATCTTGAAAAACTGTAGGTTCGAAAGGAGGGATACTTTCTTTATTAATTTCACTGAAAAGCAACGTATCTTTCAATGGCGTTTTAAAAATATAATCAATATGAACCATAGCTACATTCACTTCGGGACCTTCCACTTGAAGATTAAACTCTTTAAAAATTAACTCTTCAACATCTATTTCGTAGTTACACTTTTCATCAACCAATGTAAAATCAAAAGAAGGCATTTGTTCTGACATATAGGTGTCAAAAAAATCTTTTAATAAATCGGGTTGTCCTTTTACCAGAAGTTTAATATCTTCAGTATTAGACATATTTACAACAGAATAATTAAGCGGAAAACAAAGTGTCCTGTCATAACCTTCTATTGCTTCCGTTTCTGTACCCGAAGTATCTGAATCGCTTGATGTTTGATTAGTAGAGGAGCAGCCTTGTAAAAAAAAAGGCAATATAAAAGTCAAAATCCCAAACCACTTTTTAATTTCTATCATATCCCAAAGGTACGAAATAAGACTTTATATGCAAACTTCTATTTATATACGTTCACATGGCCTTTTTCAAATAAGATTTCATTACTATTGGCATACATGTATCTCAATTGCCAAATATAAGCTCCGTCTTTTACATATTCCCCTTTATACGTTCCGTCCCATTTCATATCCATTGATGTTGTCCTAAAAATCATAGCTCCCCATTTATCATAGATTGTAAATTCGTAAAATTCAGGAGAAAAAGCCCACGTAATGGGAGTAAACTCATCATTTACTCCATCTTTATTGGGAGTGAATGTATTGGGTACAAAAATAGTTCGTCGTTTAGCAATAGGTTGTCCTAATGTAAGAGAATCTCTACAACCGTATTGATTTTCTACCCATTGCGTTACATCGTATAAACCATAATTCTCATAAAAATAAATAAACTCATCTTTTACGATGGTGTCGCCTGTTCCCATACTATACACAATGTGGGTAACATCATTTGATGAAGTATTAACAATATGCACGGGTTCAATTTCAATCAAAGAATCACCTTTAAAAACCATTTCAAAACCTGCTATCGGGGAGGGCTGAACGGTTATATCCGGATTTCCAATTAAACTATCTTTACACCCATTACTAGCCTCAACAATTAAACGCAACGGATACGTTCCCACCTCTGTAAGACAAAGTTCTTGAACGCTATCGGAATACGTTACATTATCAATTTCCCAATTAAGCATTAAGGTAGTTCCTGCAGGCGTCGTCGAAAGACTAATTAAATCAAAGCATTCATTATCGCAAGTTAAACTTGGATAGTCAGCAATGGCAACAGGTCGTTCTTGATTAATGATTACTACGGTATCGGTATCAGCAGGGCAAACTCCGTTTTCTACAATCCAAATCATTTCATAATCGCCAACAACCAACCCATCAATCCACGTAGCGGAATCCGAGGCATCTCTAAAAAGAGGAACAGAAGGAGGTGTCGGATTGTATTCCCAATGGCCGTGAGCCGTTCCCGCTTCTCCTACTCCATGTAACTGAACTGTATCCAATTCACATAGATATTGGTCAGCACCCGCATTCGCACTCGGGAGGTTGAACATGGTTACTTGAAGTGTATCCAAACTATCGGAGCAAACACCATTACTCACCGTCCAAATGAGTTGATAAGTCCCTTCGATATATCCCGAACTTTGTGTATTGTAAGATGTACTATCTAAAAAATGAATGGTTGTCAGATTTCCGAAATTCAAACCTTCTCGCCAATAGCCATGAGTAGTTCCAACAGGAGGAACAGCGTCCAACACAGCTGTAGAAGTAGCACAAATTCCAAAATCCGCACCTGCATTGGCTACAGGTTGATCGTAAATAGTTATCTTAACCGTATCATTCACTGGATTACAATTGTCATTGGAAACTGTCCATATTAAAAAATAGTCTCCTTCAATATATCCCGAAGTACTTGTCGTTGGAGATGTAGTATCCGAAAATGTAACGGTTGAAGGATTTACCGCAGCACTACTCCACATCCCCGTTGATGTTCCGATAGTTGGAAGAGCCGTCATATCCACGGTATAAGTAGCACAAAGTTCTTGGTCTTGCCCGGCATTGGAAAAAGGTTTATCAAAAGTATAAACATGCATAACATCCGTAGCATCTTGGCAAGTACCATTGCTTACCGTCCATACAAATTGGTATTCTCCTTCTAATAAGTGCGTAACACCTGCATTGTTGTAAGAAGTATCGTTGATAATTTCTACCATTGAAGTCGTATTATTAAACGAAGCGTCTAACATCCATTTTCCGGTGGAGGTTCCTGCGGGCTGTGCAGCATTTAAGAAATATAACGTATCAAAGTACAGTGTGTCAATTCCACAAGCGGAAGCATCCAATCCGGCATCAGCAACAGGAGGATTATACGCATTTACAAAAACAGTATCCATAGCTTTAGGACAATTACCGTTGGAAACTGTCCACACCAAATGATATGTACCCTCGATAAGGTTAGAAATGGTAGCATTGGGCAAGGTTGCATCATCAAAAGACACGATGGATGGTGAAGTGAAATTAGTTTCTTCCGACCAAATTCCCGTTGATGTTCCTGCAGGAATATTTCCGTTTAAAGTCGTGTTAAAAACATTACACAAATCAATATCAGTTCCTGCATCGGCAACCGGAGTGTTATAGACGTTAATCAATACCGTATCCTCTGCACTCGGGCATGTTCCGTTGCTTACTGTCCATATAAAGGAATAAACACCTTCCGTTAAATTCGATATATGGCAATTAGGAGCAGTAGAATCCGAAAAAACAAGGTCGGTACTTGGGGTAGCGAAATTCGTATTTAAATCCCATTTTCCAGAAGCAGTTCCAATAGGCACATTTGCATTTAAATCGACTTCTGTAACACCGCAAATACTATCGTCAATACCGGCAGTTCCTTGACTCACTTGAGTTTGTGGCGGATCATATACTTTAACCAATAAAGTATCTGTAATTGGTGGGCAAACATTGTTAGAAACCGTCCAAAACAATCGATAAGTTCCCTCTTGCAGTCCTGTTAATGTAGCGTTGGGATTATATGGGTCACTCAGTGTTAAATTAGAAGGATTAGGCCCTAAAGGAAAGGTTAAATCAATACTCCACATTTTTATATCTGTAGGTAAATTACCTGAAACATTAGCATTTAATTGAGTTGTATAAATTCCGCAAAGTTCTATATCTGTTCCTGCTTGAGCATTCGGTGTTACATCATTAATTACTACCGAAACATTATCTGTTGCAACACAACCATTAGCACCAGTAACCGTAACGGTGTAAACAGTCGGAAGAGCCGGAGTTGCAATTGGATTGGCTATATTCGGATTGTTAAGGGCATACGTTGGAGACCATGAATAACTAACACCTCCAGTGGCGTTTAATTGAGCGTTTAAGTTCGCACAAGTCGTTCCTAAATCGGGACCTGCATTAGCTGTTGGTGGAGTCATATCTACTGTTAATTGCATGTTATCTGTTGCCATACAACCATTACTCCTCGTAACTTGTAAGGTGTAAGTTGTCGTATAAGTGGTATTTGTGCCCGTAGGAACTGAAACAATCGGCGTTGCAGAAGTAGGGTCATCTAATCCTGTTGATGGTGTCCAAAGATACGTACCATTATCGCTATTTGAACCATCTAAAACGGAAGTAGGAGTATTGCAATCAATCGTGATATCGTTCCCTGCATCAGCATTGGGGGGGGAAACACTTACTGTAACTGTAACATTGTCGGTATTTGTACAACCATTTGCTGCGGTTACTTGCAAGGTGTAAGTTGTTGTTGATGTCGGTGTTGCTATAGGCGTGAGCGAAGTCGGGTTATCTAATCCCGTTGAAGGTGTCCAAAGATATGTTCCGTTATCACTATTTGAACCGTCCAAATTTGCCGTTGTATTTATACAATTTACGGTTGCATTATTTCCTGCATCAGCATTTGGTATTGAATTATCTACGTTTATTATAACACTATCAGTAGCTGTACACCCCCCTGAAGTAGTAATTTGCAAAACATAGGTAGTGGTGTTAGTCGGTGTTGCAGTTGGTGTTGCCGATGTAGGATTGTCTAACCCTGCTGAAGGTATCCATTGGTAGGTTATAGGTGTTGTAGCCGTTGCTGTTGCATTTAATACTGCTGATGTTGTTGTACAATTTAAAGTTAGGTCATCACCAGCGGAAACACTACATTGAGCGTACCCTTCAAAAGAGAAAAGGTACAATATACCCAACAATATTACCGTTAATTTAACAACAAACATACTCAAACTTTAAAGTCTAACGCAAATTTATCAAAAGGTTGCTTTTTTTCTCTCTTTTTTGAACAGAGTTATCAAGAATAAATAATAGACGTCAACAAAATTAGTTCGCGTTAGAGATTATTAAGCGACTGTGAAAAACAGTTGAGTTTTTGAGCTAACGTAAAAATTTAGGCGATTTCATAATTGCTTGATTACCAATATTGTATTTTTACGTTAGTTGAAATATCCCTAACCCGTATAAAATGAGCACCATAAAATGTTTTTATTTCCTTTATCCTTCTTCAAAAAACATTTCCATAGCTGGGGCTATGCAAAAGAATTTTTCATCGTCTAAGAAAACTAAATTTCGTTTTCTTTGCACTCATCTGTCCCGTGTTAGGGATAGAACGGCGTGTTTGAACTCCTTTTGGTTTGTTGCATATATGCAAACCAAAAGAGTGAGTAGTGATAGCCCGACCATTACGGCGTTAAACTATTTTTGCGTTGGAACGCAAAAATAGTTTTATGTCGTAATGGGAACGCCCAAATCATCACTAACAATCAGACGTGGATTGTTTTTTAATCGTAAATGGTGCTTCTTAGTTTGGTTTTCTTATCTTTGGTCATTATTTAATACCATCTATTTGAGTTTCCGGAGGACAATATGCTTTAAAATAGGCTTATTAACAGCGTTAACACAAGCTACATTCGGGCTCTCTTATAATTTTACAAATCGAAAATATGAATATTACTTCGTTAGAATACAATACGGAACGTCCGCAAATGGCGATTCCGGAATATGGCAGAAATGTGCAGAAAATGATTGAACACTGTATGTCCATTGCCGATAGAGAAGAACGAAATAAGTGTGCTAAAGCTGTGGTTAAGGTGATGTCGCAAGTAAATCCTCAACTAAAAAACATGGAGGAATACGACCAAAAATTATGGGATCATTTGTTCATTATGTCTAACTTTCAGTTAGATGTAGATTCTCCTTATCCAAAACCTTCTCCAGATTTTTTTGAGAAAAAACCTGAGAGAATCGCTTATCCGCAAAGGAAAATAAAGTATGGGCATTATGGGGCTATTATGGAAGATTTGATAAAAGCAGCCGTAAAACTCCCGGAAGGAGATGAGAAAAAATTCTTGGTAAAAAGAATTGCCAATTTGCTTAAAACTTCTTATTTGCTTTGGAACAGAGATACGGTAAATGATGAGGTCATCGTAAAACATTTAGAGCAATATTCGGATGGAAAATTAACCATTGACCCTAGCGAATTGACTGACACAAGAGAGATATTGAGCCATTACAAAAAGAACTATAATAACAATCCGGGCACTTCTTCGAGAAGTAACAACCATTCTAAAACCCGAAGAAACACACCTAACAAGAATTATAAAAACAACTACCGAAAAAAATAATGTATGGGAGCTTTTGAAATACACGGAGGAAACCGATTAAAAGGAGAAATCATTCCGCAAGGGGCTAAAAACGAAGCTTTGCAAGTTCTGAATGCCGTCTTACTCACAAAAGAAAAAGTAATTATCAGCAATTTACCTGATATTATTGATGTCAACAAATTGATTAACCTCCTTCAAGCTTTGGGAGTTAAGGTAGAAAAACTGGATAAGGGAATATATAGTTTTCAGGCAGATGAGGTAGATGTAGATTATATGCTCACTGATGAGTTTAAGGAGAAAGGCGGGGGACTTAGAGGTTCTATCATGATTGTAGGTCCTTTATTGGCTCGTTTTGGCAAGGGATATATACCTAAACCCGGAGGAGATAAAATCGGAAGACGAAGGTTAGATACGCACTTTTTAGGTTTTCAAAAATTAGGTGCTAATTTTAAATACGATGCTAAAGCAGAATTTTTTAAAGCCGAAGCAAAGCAATTAAAAGGTTGCTATATGCTATTGGACGAAGCATCGGTAACGGGTACGGCTAATATCGTGATGACCGCGGTAATGGCAGAGGGTACAACGACTATTTATAACGCGGCTTGCGAACCTTACTTACAACAACTATGTAAGATGCTAAATAGCATGGGGGCAAAAATTTCAGGTGTCGGCTCAAACTTATTGACCATAGAAGGAGTGAAAGAATTGCACGGTTGCGAACATCGAGTTCTTCCCGATATGATTGAAATCGGTAGTTTTATCGGACTGGCTGCTATGACACAATCCGAAATTACAATTAAGGATGTATCTTATGAAAACTTAGGTCAAATCCCATCGGTATTTAGAAAATTAGGTATAAAATTAGAACGAAAAGGTGATGATATTTTCATTCCACAACAAGACAATTACGAGATAGATTCTTTTATCGACGGTTCTATTATGACTGTTGCCGATGCTCCTTGGCCGGGATTTACGCCCGATTTATTGAGTATCGTCTTGGTTGTAGCTACACAAGCAAAAGGAAGTGTATTGATTCACCAAAAAATGTTTGAAAGCCGTCTGTTCTTCACCGATAAATTGATTGATATGGGAGCTCAAATCATTCTATGCGACCCACACAGAGCTACGGTAATCGGACTAAACCGAGGCAATAATTTAAGAGGTATAAACATGACTTCTCCGGACATTAGAGCCGGGGTTTCGTTACTTATCGCTGCTCTTTCTGCCGAAGGAACAAGCATTATAAAAAATATTGAACAGATAGATAGAGGGTATGAAAATATTGAGTTGCGTTTAAATAATTTAGGAGCAGATATCCGAAGAATTTCTTAATTTTGGGCGTTCCCCCGTTTTACTCAAACAACATATCGCTCTCGCGAAACATTGTTTGAGTAAAACGGGGTCGGGCTATCCACTATATCTTTTGGTTTGCATAAAGCAAACAAACCAAAAGGATGCCGTTTCTATCCCTATCGCAAAAAGATACAAATCAAACTCTTTTTTTTATATGGTACAATTTTTGCTAAAATTTAGCGATATTCAAATCAAAAAAAATAATATGAAATAATATGAAAACAATAAGCATAATAACAGCAACTGCTTTAATTGCTCTAAGTAGCTTTAGTCTTCTTACTCATTCTTCCGGAAAAGAAAACGCTACAAAAACCACAACCTTACAAAAAGTAGGACTAACCATTGGAGATGTTGCACCTGAATTAGCCTTTAAAGACCCCAATGGAAAAGTTAGAAAGCTATCGGACTTAAGAGGTAAAATTGTACTAATAGATTTTTGGGCTTCGTGGTGCGGGCCTTGTAGAAGAGAAAACCCCAATGTGGTAAAAGCTTACAACAAATACAAAAATGCCCATTTTAAAAACGCTAAAGGTTTTGATGTATATAGCGTTTCTTTAGATAGAAACAAAGGAAGTTGGGTAAACGCTATCAAACAAGATGGATTGATTTGGTCAAATCATGTTTCTGATTTACTTTTTTGGAACAGTAAAGCCGCTCAAATTTATCACGTGAACTCTATTCCGATGAGTTACTTAATTGATGAAAACGGTGTTATTATCGGAAAAAATCTTAGAGGAGATAATCTGCATATCGCTATTGATAAGCTGTTAAAATAAAAAATCAAGCAAAAAAAAAGGGAAACATTAATGTTTCCCTTTTTTTCTGCTTCTGTTTAATGCCCTTTTTCTTATTTACGATGTTTTCTAAATTCTTTCTCTAAATGGTAGAGCTTTGCCACTTTTTTAGGAGGAAGGACACTCAAAAATTTATCGTTATATTGTTTAAATATATTAAGTTGAACTTGCCTGATTTCTATCGTTTTGTTTAGCAGTTCTTTTACTTCTGCATCAGACATTTCCTCTATCTTCTTCTTATCTTTTTTATCTCCTTTAATTCGTTTTATTGCTTCTTTTCTGTCCTTTTCTCGAGCTTCATACAAAGGCCAAAAAGCTTTTGACTCTTCCGGTGTTAACTCTAATCGTTCCGTTATAAACGCTATTTTTTGAGCTTTTCTTACCTCTTTTTTGTTTTCCTTTTTATGAGCCTCTTGCCCAAAAGCTGTGCTCATAGCTCCTATCAGAACCATTGCGAGCATTAACATTTTTGTTTTCATAATTTTCGTTTTTTTAGTTTGATTAATAAACTTCTTCTTCAAAAAACTCATCAAAATCATCGGAAGAAACCTCTATTGTTTCTCTTTGACTTTTTTCTAACGATTCCTGCATAATCATAATGGATTGCTCATCGTTAAATTCTACCCAAACAGAAATAGAAACATCATCATCTTCCGTAAGTATTTGCTTTAAATCTCCTGCAGTAAGATTATCAAACATTTGGTTATAAGCAACGTGCTTAGGGTTGTGATTGATTTGTTTAGTAGTAATAACAAACAAACCGATTAACAACATTGCAGCTACGCCCAACATACTATACAAAAGAACATTTGACTTTTTTCTGTCTTTTTGCATTAAAGGATATTGTCGTGGTATAGACTGTAACTCCAATTTCTTATTTTCAAAATAATCATTGGGAACTTGTAAGCCCGAACCATTTTTTTTCTTTACCCCAAATAAAACAGGTGCTTCTTTTTCTTCGTTATGTTTTTGTGAGTTTTTCATTTGCTTATTGGACTATGCTTTTTGCAAAAGGTTTAATCGGATATGAAAAAAAATATAACTTTTTTTCACAATGTTGAAATATATCGAATTTTAATAAAATAAAATTCGATATATTTTGTTGATTTCCAACATTCAAACA
Organism: Flavobacteriales bacterium; assembly: GCA_026993705.1. Lineage (GTDB taxonomy): Bacteria > Bacteroidota > Bacteroidia > Flavobacteriales_D > Parvicellaceae > S010-51. Next base: position 1,488 of record JALWSJ010000307.1, on the reverse strand, counting down.
AAACAAAGCTACCGATAAAAGAAACAAGAGGGAGGAACGAGTGAAAGTGGAGTGAATACAACTTTTCTTGTGGGGGATATTACGTGTGTTTTTCTCTGTTGTAGTGCTATTCTGATATCTCTGTTTATGTATCTTCCCTTATAAGGGACAGGTTTTTCTATTTTGGGCGTGGAGAGAGTACGGGAGAGTAGTGCTACGGAGTAGACTCTTCTTTTAATATTGAATATCTCCTTTTGCGAATAAACACTGTATTTCTCTTAGGAAAGCGTCCTTCAGGGACAGACAAACAAATACGAGATTGACTTATAGAAGGTGGATCATACCGTATATTACTTCTTTCAATTAATAAATGGGAATAGCCACAATTCCCTTTAGATACTGCACATCCATAACCTTTTTTTAATCGATATCTAAAACGATATAAATGAATATCTAAAGA
>JALWSJ010000307.1:0-1039 GCA_026993705.1 Flavobacteriales bacterium | reverse complement strand
TAATTATCCAATTCGTATAAATATAAATAATAAAATATTTTTCTTGATACTTTAACCAAAATGGAATACACTTTGAATCTTCAATTTTTTCTTTGTCATAAATAAAAATAAATATTGAATCATTTTTTTTATTTAATTCAATAATACTATCATCTACCACCGAATACATTTCAGTAAAATATTCTGATTTAGTATTAAATTTTCCATGGCGACGAGGATAATAAGTTTCACGTTGAAATAGCAGTGTATCTTGACAATGTCCAGATAAATTAAATAAAATAAAAAGAAATAATGTTACTTTCATTTTGCTTTAGATTTAAGAACCATCCTCGCTTCTTTTATTTTTATACTCCCCTTCTTGTCCTTGTAATCACTTCCAAATACTTCTATTACATTTGTTCCTTGGTATCCCTTTGTCAAAACTGAATTAGGATCATATACGACATTTGATACTCTTTGTGAGTTTCCAACAATAATATTCATCTCAAAATTCTTAAATCTATTTTCGTCACTTCCTGATCCAACTTCTTTTCAGTTGATGGTTTGGTGTCAAAAGAAGTTTCATCAAATCCTGTTGGATGAGAATGAATAGATACATCTCCATCTTCTGTTTTAGATAAAGAAGTAGCAAACTCTCTATTCACTCCTTTTTTAGAATATGCTTTATTTGCTATATCTACCGTTGACTTTAAAATATCCTTATGAATTATAAAACCTCCTGTAAACCTTGAGCCATTTTCAACATTTTCTATTTTAGATAAGTCTCTTATTTTCTTAATCTCTTTTGCAATTTTATTATCATAAACAATACCAATTAAACAATTTCCTCCATTATCTGAAGCTATCTTTTTACCTTTAAAATAATAATCTTTATTCCCATCTTGGTCAATAAAAATAATTGGATTATTAGAACAAAAGTTGTACGAAGTTATAAAACGTAGATTCAACAACTAAGTGCAAGTTTTTTCCATTCTACGAATATACTGATAAAAAACCTGTTTTGGAGTTTTGAACCCTAATTTTTTCCTAGGTCTATTGT
>JALWSJ010000306.1:8446-14507 GCA_026993705.1 Flavobacteriales bacterium | reverse complement strand
GTTTGGTAAATTGGGGTCGGGCTATCACTACTCACTCTTTTGGTTTGCATATATGCAACAAACCAAAAGGAGTTCAAACACGCCGTTCTATCCCTAACGCGAGTGAAATTGACGGATAGAAAGTGAATTTTTGGTTTCTTAGATGATGAATAAAAATTTTGCATAGCACCAGCTATGGAAAATTTTTATAAAGAAGGATAAGGAATCAAAAAACGCTTTATACTGTCTATTTTGCTCGTGTTAGGGAAGCCAATCCCTAACGTGGGATGAAATAAGTGCAAGAAAGTGGAATTTGTTGTTCTCAGACGATGAATATTTTCTTTGCTTATGCTCAAAACAACAAACTATAAGAATTTTTTAGTCTTTCTTTTTCTCAATATTGCCGTTGTAAAATTTTGTAGTAACTTGTTACAACAAAAAATTTACGCCTAAGTCTTGAAAAAAAAATAAATTCTTCAAATTCTCCATAAAGTATAAAGTTTATTGCATTGAGTATAGTTCCAGAGTTCTGAAAATAAAAAATGAAAAAGTATAAATTAAACTAAAATTCATTGTTCTTTCCACTGGTTTTATACGTGTTAAGGACTTCCAACTAACGTTAAAATACAATATTGATAATCAAGCGATTATAAAATTGTCTAAATTTTTACGTTAGCTCAAAAACTCAACTGTTTTTTACAGGCGCTTAATTATCCCTAACACGTGCTGAATAGAAGTACATAAAGTGTTTTTATTTCCTTTATCCTGCTTCATAAAATATTTCCTCGGCTATGCAAATATTTTCTTTATTGTCTAAAGAAACTAAAATTCACTTTCTTGCACTTCATTCAATACGCGTTAGGGATAGGAGCGGCATCCTTTTGCCTGCTTGCCTTTATGGCAGGCAAAAGATATAGCGGATACCCCGACCCAAAACATAAAAAGCACGTATCCCGTGAGGGTATGTGCTTTTTGTGTTTTGGGGAACGCCCAAACTAACCCAACGGAAACAAAAATAACGAAAAACGTTTCCTGTATGAAAAATGTTTTTACCTTTGTGTAAAATTTAAGTAAGCAATGGATAAAGATGAATTAATGGAACGTGTTGCTGAGCTTTTTATGCGGTTGGGTATAAAGAGTTTAACGATGGATGATATTTCCCGGCTGTTGGGGATTTCTAAAAAAACGTTGTACAAATTTGCTAAGGATAAAAATGATTTAGTAAAGCAAACGATGCAATTGGCTATAGAGTCTGACCAGCAGTGTTTGAGTGAACTGATAGAGAAGGGGAATGCTATCGATAAAATGGTGGCAATTAATGACCAGATAAGTGAAAAATTGGAAAATATTCAACCTGCTGTTATTTTTGATTTGCAAAAGTATTATCCGGAGGCTTGGAAAATAATGGAAGAGCACAAGTCGGTTTTTATATATAATCAGGTGCGACAAAACTTGATTAATGGAATTGAGGAAGGTCTATATCGTGATAATTTAGAGCCGGAATTGACGGCTAAAATTTATGTGTCTTTGGTCAATTCTATTTTTGAATCCAATTTGTTTGATTTAAAACAGACAACTTATCAGAGATTACATACCGAAATTGCTAGGTATCATTTGCGGGGGATAGCGAGTGAAAAAGGATTAGAGTACATTAAGTCGCTCTTCAAAAAAATTAAATATTAAGATGATGAAAAGATATATTCTAGTTTTTCCGTTGTTGTTTAGCTTTGTTTATGCACAGGAAAAATCGTTTAGTTTGAGCCAAGCTAAAGCCTACGCAGTAGAACATTCAAAAGATATGATGAATGCTAAATTGGATATGGAAAAAGCCGAAAAGAAGGTTTGGGAAACGACGGCTCAAGGTCTTCCTCAGGTTTCTGCCAAGGGTGAGTTTCAGAATTTTATTGATATACCGACGACTGTTGTTCCGGCAAAGGCGTTTAATCCGCTGGCTCCTCCCGGTGCTATCTCCGAATTAAAGTTTGGAACCGATTATAACTTAAAGGGAACGATTCAGGTTTCTCAATTGATTTTTAACGGGAATTATTTAGTGGGATTGCAGGCGGCTAAGGCGTTTACGAATACCAGTAAAATATTATCTGAAAAGCAAGAGTTGGAAACTAAACAAAAAGTAACCGATGCGTATTATACGGTTTTGTTCTTGCAGGAAAATGCTAAAACTTTACAAAGAACGTTGGAAACGTTGGAGAAACTGTATAAAGAAACTCAAATTCTTGTTGATGAAAAAGTATTGGAGTCAACAAATGCTTCACAGATTCGCCTTTCTGTATTACAGGTAAAGAACGGAATTTCAAAAGTAAATACACAAATATCCGTAGCTAAAAAGTTGTTGAAATTTCAAATGGGTATGCCTTTGGAAAATTCGATAGAATTGACGGATAGTTTAGATGCTTTTGTTCAGGCTGAATTAGTGGATGTTAATAGTATTTCATCTTCTGAAAATGTTGACTATAAGGTGGTAGAATCTCAGCTGATGCTCAATCGATTGTCGCTAAAAAATACGAAGGCGAATTATTTACCTTCTTTAGCTGGTTTTTTCTCGTATCAAAAAAATGCTCAACGGTATGAATTTAATTTTTTTGATGCCAATAAAAGTTGGTATCCGACTACCTTATGGGGAGTAACGCTTAATGTGCCTATTTTTAGTAGTGGTCAAAGAGCTTCGCAAGTGAGTCAAGCAAAATTAGAAGTACAAAAAACAGAAAATACATTGGCTAATGTAGAGCAAGGTATTCGCTTGCAAATCAGTCAGGCTTATGCCGACTACCAAAATGCAGTGAATAATCTAACATTTCAAAAGGAAGCTGAATCGGTAGCCAAAGAAATTTTAGACCATACTACTTTGAAATTTAAAGAAGGGACAGTTAGTTCTTTGGAGCTTAGTCAAGCTCAAAATCAACACCTAACGGCACAAGCCAACTTGATATCGGCAAAACTTGAATTATTAAAAGCTCGATTAGCCTTACAAAAATTGAGCAATAAACTTTAACCCATTGACCATGAAAAAAAATATAGTAATCCTGTTTTCATCTGTTTTATTATTTTCTTGTAGTTCTTCTACAGAACATAAGGAAGAAAAAACACCTGAAGTCGCTCCTAAAATAACGAAAGTATCGACGATAACGGTACAACCACAGCTTTTTGAACACTTTTTTCAAGTGCAAGGAGCAGTTGAGGCTGAAAAAAACGTATTAGTCGTTCCAGAGGTAGGAGGTTTGATTAAGTCTTTGAATGTGAAAGAAGGACAAAATATCCAAAAAGGACAGGTGATAGCCACGTTTGATTCGGATGTAGTGGCTTCCAATATTGAAGAACTGAAAGACCAACTCGATGTTGCAAAATACATGTACGAAAAACAAAAAGCTTTGTTCGATAAGGGAGTAGGAACGGAGTTGGCTCTAAAACAAGCCGAAGGGCAGTACAAAACTTTACAACAAACTTTACATACATTGCAAACTCAAAAGGGAAAGTTTATACTAAAAGCTCCTTTTAGCGGATATGTGGAAGAGGTCTTTCCTGTTGTGGGGCAAATGGCTGCTCCCTCTACGCCGATTATTCGACTAATTGATTTGAGTAAATTAAGTGTTAAAGCCGATATTTCTGAGAGTTATTTAATCAAGTTAAACAAAAATAGTTTAGCAACGCTTGTATTTCCTGCCTTGGAAAATTTAGCGATTGAAAACTTACCGATAAAAAGAGTAGGGAAGTTCATCAACCCAATGAATAGAACGGTGGGTATTGAAGTGGGGATTCCACACCCTTCATCTTATCTTGTTCCTAACTTGATGAGCGTGGTTAAAATAAGAGATTATGCTGATTCTTCTGCTTTAGTTGTTCCGTCAAGTGTTATTCTTCGCGATGTGGAACAAAAGCCTTATTTGTTTGTGTATAAGGACGGGAAAGCCAAACAACAATATATAATTGTGGGGCAAATTTCAGGTGATAAAACGGAGGTAGTAGAAGGGTTAGCTCCTAACGAACAAGTTATAGACAAAGGATGCAGAGGTATAAAAGATGGTGAAGATGTAGCCGTGATGAATTAAGGTTGAACACAACTTAAAAAAACAGTTGATAAAATGAACAATAACAAAAAGAAATTTAAAGACTTTTCTTTATCTACAGCTGCGATTAAAAACAGCAAGACAGTATATTTAATTTTAGCTATTATTCTCATTGGCGGTGCAATAGCTTATAGTAGCATGGCAAGGGAGAGTTTTCCAGAAATTCAAATTCCTCGAATATTTGTCAATGTGCCTTATCCCGGTAATTCACCAGAAATTATCACGGATAAAATTGTAAAACCTTTGGAAAAGGAGCTAAACAAGTTAAAAGGGGTGAAGAAGATTAAATCTACAGCAATTCAAGATTTTGGAATTGTAGATATAGAATTTGAATCGGATGTAACGCCTGAGGAGGCAAAAGATAGAGTAGAAGAGGCTCTCTCCGATGCAAGAAGCGATAAAAGTTTTGCACAAGATTTACCCGTAGAACCAACAATTGCAAAGGTTGATGTGAGTGATATGCCGATTGTAAACGTCAATCTTTCGGGGAACTATCCCGTTCAATACCTCAAAGATAGAGCAGAGTTGTTAAAAGACCGTTTTGAAGGCATTTCTGAAGTCAATTCGGCGGATATTCGCGGCACGCAAGAGCAAAAACTGAAGGTTGAAATGCGTAAATACAATGCGGAGGCTAAGGGAGTTAGTTTTATAGATGTGGAACAAGCAATAAAAAATGATAATTTAACTATTGGTGCAGGAAACTTAAACATAGATGGTATCGACCATTTTGTTATCATTGACGGAAAATTTAAGAAAAGTGATGAATTACTAAATCTAATTGTCAAACACGAAGGGCAAAACGATGTATTCTTGTACGAAGTAGCCGATGTTTCTTTCGGTGATGCTGATGTAACTAGTTATGCAAGGCAAAATGGGAAATCAGTGGTGATGATTGACATAAAAAAGCGTTCGGGGGAAAATATCATTAAAGCAATCGATAAAGTAAAAACGATTGTAAATGAGGCTAAATTGAAAGGTGAATTGCCAGAGGACTTAAATGTGATTTTCACCAACGACCAGTCTTCAAAAATACGTTCACAAGTCAGTAACCTCGAAAATTCAATTATTTTCGGAATGCTATTAGTAATAGGAGTGTTGCTCTTTTTCTTAGGATTGCGAAATGCTCTTTTTGTTGGAATAGCCATACCACTGTCAATGTTTATGTCTATGATATTTTTAGACGCATCAGGGGTTACTCTAAATATTATGGTGCTTTTTTCTTTGGTGTTAGCTCTCGGGATGTTAGTCGATAACGGAATCGTGGTCGTTGAAAATGTCTATCGACTAATGGACGAAGAAGGAATGAATGGAATTGATGCGGCAAAGTATGGAGTAGGAGAGGTAGCTTGGCCGATTATAGCCTCTACCGCTACAACCTTGGCAGTTTTTGTTCCTTTAGCTCTTTGGCCAGGAACGATGGGACAATTTATGCAATACCTTCCGATTACCTTAATGATTGTCCTTGGTTCTTCGTTGTTTGTCGCCTTGGTCATTAATCCTGTGTTGACTTCTGTGATAATGAAGTTGCAAGAAGAAAATAAAACGTTCAACCCTAAGGAAACGGTGTTTTTAATCATAGCCTTAATTTTAGCCCTTGGGTTTAGTGTATTGGCAGAACATTCGGATAGCAAATTGTATTCGATACTAGGTACTATTTTCTTCGGTGGTGTTTTACTTTTTGCTCCTATTCGGTATATGTTTTATTCTAACAAAACAACATATAAATATGCCACTATACCTGGAGCAATCATCATATTGTTTTCATTTCTGTTTTATGGTATGGTTTCCATTCTTTCTGGGAATTTAATGCTGACTGTTGGCGTGTTGATTTTATTAAATAAGTTCTATTTTATTCCCGTTACCGAGTGGTTTCAAAATAAAATGTTACCCAAGTTAGAGGATTATTATAGAAGTGGCTTACAATTCATCCTACAAGGGAGAAGAGCCTTATGGGTATTTATCGGAACATTTGCCTTGTTGTTTTTGTCCTTCTTTTTAGT
>JALWSJ010000306.1:0-8436 GCA_026993705.1 Flavobacteriales bacterium | reverse complement strand
AATCAAACCACCAAGGAAGTAAAACAAGTGATTGATGCTGTACTCAATAAAAAACGCACAGGTAAGCTGAACGGAAAAACAACAGAATACACTTATGCTTCTGCTAAAAAGGTAGTGCGAGAGAAAGACGAAAAAGGAAGAGATTATATCGATACCGTATATTTTGTAGAGTCGATACTCGAACAAGTAGGAAAAGGGACAGCAGACAATAAACTAGGGCCTTCGTTTGGAGAAACACCACACAAAGCAAGAATAACCGTTTCTTTTTGTGAGTTTGAAAACCGACAAGGGCTAAAACCTAGCCTAGTGATGAAGGAATTACAAGATACACTCAGAAATTGGAGCTACGCCGATGTAAAGGTAATTGTAGATAAAGAGAAAAACGGTCCTCCGCAAGAACCTCCAGTAAATATAGAAATATGGGGAGCAGAAAAGTATAAAAATACCATAATAGGAGGTGAGCTTGTTCGCAATTACCTGAGCGACAAAAATGTAAAAGGGGTACAAGAGTTATCATGTGATGTCAAATTGAATAAAGCAGAAATTAAAATCGATCTCAACAGAACTTTTCTGCGTTCTACAGGAATGAGTACCGGACAAGTGGCATCGAGTATTCGTACGGCACTCTTTGGGAAAGATATTTCAACTTACGAAACCGCCGATGAGGTCTATGACCTTAACTTAAGATTAGGAAAAGAGTTTCGTGGTGGAATAGATGCTCTTTTAGACCAAAAGATAATCTTTATGAATAAACGCGGACAAAAATTGAGTATTCCCATTCGTTCAGTAGTCAACGACCTCGCAATTAATTACACCAATAGTTCCATAAAACGTACCAATCAAATACCTTTGGTAACCGTTTATTCCGATGTAGAACAAGGAGCAAACGCCAACGAAGTTGTAGATACGCTCAAGAAAGAAATGAAACATTTTGCCGAAACCCCAGAAGGACAAAAATTCAAAGAGTTAGGCTTACATTACCGATTTTCAGGTCAAATGGACGAGCAAGCCAAAGAAATGGAGTTCCTTACGTCAGCTTTATTGATAGCAGTTTTCCTCATTTTGCTGATTATTATAGCCCAATTTAATTCCTATTCAACACCGCTCATTATTTTAATTTCCGTACTGTTGAGTTTGGTAGGGGTTTTTCTTGGTATCGTGATTTCGCGGGACGATTTCGTTATACTAATGACCATGATAGGTATCATTTCCTTAGCGGGAATAGTCGTAAATAACGTGATTGTACTTATCGATTATACCAACCTGATACGACAAAGAAGAAGAGCCGAACTCAATCTGTCGCCTACCGACTTGCTTCCGATAGAAGAAATAAAAACAGCCATCGTACAAGGCGGAAAAACAAGATTACGTCCCGTATTGCTAACCGCCATTACCACCATTTTAGGATTGATACCATTGGCAATAGGAATGAACATTGATTTTTTCTCCTTCTACACCGATTTAGATGCCAAATTATTCTTCGGAGGCGACAATGCACTGTTTTTCGGACCTATGAGTTGGACGATTATCTACGGACTCACCTTTTCCACTTTTCTAACTTTGGTTGTCGTACCCGCAATGTATTACTTGCTCTACGTCTTTAAAGTGTGGCTCTACAAAAAGCTCAATTGGGAGTTACGTTTCGATGATTAAGATTTGGGCGTTCCCTTTACGGCATAAAAAAGCAGTTTCGTTGCACTACACTACTTTTTAACGCCGTAAAGGTCGGGCTATCCGCTATATCTTTTGCCCTCCAAAAGGAGGGAGGGCAAAAGGATGTCGCTCCTATCCCTAACGCGGATAAATTTGGGAGTAAGAAAATGAGTTTTAGTTTCTTCAGGCGATAAAACCAAAATCAAATATTACAATTTTCGCACAACCCTGTAGCCTGAATTTCTAATTGTTCTATTTTATAATGAGGTAGCTTAATCGTAGGGAATTTATCCATTTCCACACAGAAAATTTTATTACAATTTTTGCATTTAAAATGGATATGTTGGTGGTGATGTGTCTCTGTATCACAATTGTCTTGGCAAAGGGCATAATTGGATTCATTACCGCTTAAAGCAATTTCATGAATAATCCCCTTTTCTTTAAAAATTTTGATTGTTCGATAAAGCGTAATACGGTTATATTCCGGCAATTCATCCTCGATAACTGATAAAGGGATAGCATTATTGTATTTGCTAAAAATTGCCAAAACCTCTTTTCTAAAAGGAGTTTCGCTTATTTTTTTTCTCTTTAATAAATTCTCCATAAAACTTGCAACAATGTTGCATTTATTGAAATATTGATTATATTTGCAACAATGTTACAAATATAAAATTAATTATGAAAAAAATCTTTAGTATAGTACTATTATTATCGACGGTACATATAATTTTAGGACAAAGTATTATTGGGAGAGTCTTAGATCAAGCAAGTAAAGCACCAATACCTTATGTTCAAGTATTTGTACCAGAGTTTAAAACTGGTACGGTTACAGATACAGAGGGGCGTTTTGTATTGCGTAATATAGCAGGAAATAAAGTGCATCTTCAACTTAGTTATGTCGGTTATAAAAGCATAGATACAACTGTTCAGGTAAATACAAAAGAACTGACTTTTTACATGAGTGAAGGGCATTTTAAATTAGAAGAAGTAGTTGTTTCCGTACCCGGTGGAAAATTACAGGGAGATAATATCACCAGTGTAGAACGAAGACAAATGAAAGAGCTACAAGTTACAGCTCCTTTAACCTTGGCAGAAGCTATAACCAATATGTCCGGTGTAGAACAAAGAACTACTGGGGCAGGAATTGGAAAGCCCGTAATAAGAGGACTCTCGGGAAATCGTATTATTACCTATACACAAGGAATAAGACTGGAGAATCAACAGTGGGGAGACGAACATGGTTTGGGGGTTGGAAGTGTTGGTATAGAAAGTGTTGAAGTTATCAAAGGTCCAGCTTCTTTGCTTTATGGAGCTGATGCCTTAGGAGGAGTTATTTATTTTGTAGATGAACGTTATACCAATCAAAATACATCAGAATATTTTGTACAATCAAAATTTTTATCCAATACATTAGGGACAATCAATAATTTCGGATTCAAAACAAGCAAAAACAGGTTGAAATTTAATTTATTCGGTTCTTTGTCTTCTCAAGCCGATTATCAAATTCCTAATGGTTCTCGAGTATTCAATACGCGTTTTGATGAAAAAAATATAAAAACTTCGATAGGCTATGGTGTTAAGAATTGGAATACAAATGTGCGTTATTCTTTTCTAAGAAATAGATTTGGAATTGTAGAAGATGCAGTTTATGGTAAATCTACAGATAGAACGTTTAAGTTGCCTTTTCAGGTGATTGATAATCACAATTTGAGTATAGAAAACAGTCTGTATTTACAAAAGTCAAAACTAAACCTGATTTTAGGATATACCAATAACAACAGAAAAGAATTAGAAGACAGTTATCAGGTTTCTGCTTTAGGCTTATTTCTAAATACGTACACTTACAACTTTAAATGGAATATACCTATTGAACAGAAACACATAAATGTAATTATAGGTAGTCAAGGGATGTATCAAGACAATAAAAATACTGGAACGGAAGTATTAATCCCTGATGTAGAAAAGACAGATGCTGGGGTTTTTACTGTTGTCAATTACAAGAAGAATAATCTACACTTAGAAGGGGGAGTAAGAGGAGATGTAAGGAAGGTAAATAGCAAAGGGATGTTCCTTGAAGAAAGCTCATTTTCTCCGTTTTCCAACCTTTATAAAGGAGGTACTTTTTCGGGAGGCGCGAAATACAAACTGGGTAAAACAAAGATACGCTTAAATGTGTCGAGTGGATTTAGAGCTCCTAGTACTTCCGAACTTTTGTCCAATGGTGTGCAACCTGGTACGGGACGTTATGTAATAGGAAATACAGGATTTAAAAATGAAAATGCTACTCAATTTGATTTTGGAATAAACTATGAAAATGAGCATCTAAAATTTTCGGCAAATCCATTTTATAACCTAATTCAAAATTATATATTTTTAGCTCCTACGGGGAACTCGATTGCTGAACACCCTGTTTACAAGTACAAACAGGAAACTGCTTTTTTGTACGGAGGAGAAACAGGAGTTCATTATCATCCGCACAACTATCATTGGCTACATTTAGAAAGTAATCTTTCTGTTGTGGTGGCACAAAACAGCGAAGGAACACCTTTGCCCTTTATTCCACAGACAAAAATCAATACAACTATTCGAACAGAATTAAAACAAAAGGATGATAAGCAGTTTAATGTGAAAAGCTTTTATGTTCAATCTATCTACAAATTCAATCAAAAGAGGGTAGGATATTTTGAAACAAAGACGGTTGATTATACATTGATTAACATAGGAGTAAACGGAAGTTTACAGTTAAAAAAAGCAGGACGATTTGAATGGGAAACAGGTGTTAAAAATCTACTAAACCAACGGTATATCGACCATTTATCTCGATTTAAAAATATGGGAATACCTAATCCTGGAATTAATTTTTATGTGGGAATTAAGTTAAACATTACATCCGTAAGTAATACCATTTAAACATTTAAACGAGTCTAATAAAGCGTTTTTATTTTCCTTATCCATCTTCATAAAATATTTCCATAGCTACGGCTATGCAAATATTTTATTCATCGTCTAAGAAAACTAAAACTCACTTTCTTTCGGCTCTTTTCAATTTTCAAATAGTATAAGGAAAAATAACACCTTACCTACGCAAGTAATATTATACAGTCTTACTTTACTGGTGTATGTAAAGTAAGATTATTCATTTGTAAAAGAAATTTTCACTTAATGCCTGACTTGTCGTTAAACAAGTCGATGAGCTCTTTTTGTAGGGTTTGTGTTTTGTCCTGTAAGTACCATTTTTGTAAGTCGATACTTAAATCTTGGTAGCTTTTTGCTTGTGTTTTTTTATTGTCTATAACCATTTTCTGTGCAGGTTCGGGACGAGGTCCCCACTTGGCAAGTTGGTTAAAATCATCATCAAAAAGTACAAAAACAGGAATAGCCTTTCCGCCGTTGGTTAAATACTCTTCCATTACTTCGGGGTGTTCGTCTCTAATCATTACTTTTAGTTGAACGCCTTCGATTTCATCGGCGAGTAGTTTGATAAGAGGAATTATATTTCCCGCATCACCGCACCATGCTTCGGTGATTAAAAACCATTTTTTTGACGGATGTTTTTTTGCTGCTTCTATTAACTCAGGTAGAAGGGTAAAAGTTTTTAGTCCTCTTTTAGTTCGTGCTAAAGCTAACTTTGTATAGTTTAACATCGCATCAGATTGGTTTTCTCCTGTTGTTTTTCCTTCCTTAAATAATGCTTGAATGTATGAGTAATACGCATCGAAGTCGGGAAGTTGGTCGTAAAATTCTTGGGTAACTTTCATATTTTTGGTTTATTTATTGGACGTACAAAAGAAAAAATACTTACAAAATCAATCGTATTTTACCGTTTATTTATTGAACTTGTTTAAAGTTAACTTACTAAACTATGCGTAAAGCATTATATTTTTTGGACTTCAGCTAATTTTTATTCCATAGCTAATGGCTATGCAATAAAAATGGAGCTTTGCCAGAAAATATAAGCTTTCACGCTCGCTATTAGTCTGTCAACTTTAAACAAGTTCATTGTTTAGAAAATATAATTATTTATATTTTCGTTTTTGTGAATTTTTGAAAATATAGATGTTTTAATTTTCGTTTGTTAAATCTCTGCACGCGTATTATAAAGTGTTTTTAATTTTTCAAGAATTATTTCCATAGCAGATATTATGTGAAATTTTTATTAATCATCTAGGAAACCTAAAATTCACTTTCTATCTGCCAATTTCACCCGCGTTAGGGATAGAACGATGTGTTTGAGCTCTTTTTTGCTTGCTTGCTGTTTGCAAGCAAAAAAAGCGAGTAGTGAAAGCCCGACCATTACAGCGTTGAAAAGCTATGCAGTGGGGGTAGTGCGAACGGAATTGCTTTTTTATGGTGTAATGGGAACGCCCAAAATAAACCTTAAACCAATTATTTTAGAGCTTGTAATTCTTCGGTTGTTTTACTTAAGCCTTCTTCAAATGTCATGGGGGAGTAATTTAAGTCTTTTTTAGCCTTATCTAATACAAATCCTGTAACGGGGGGGCGGTGTGCTTTCTGGTTTAAGGTTGCTGATTTTATAGGGGTAATTATGCTCTTGTCTAGTTGATAAAAATCGGCAACACGGTGGACCAACTCTAAAATACTCATTAATTCTTTGCCAGAGATATGATAGATACCTTGGGCTTTTTTGTCGGCTATGGCTATGCAGCCTTTGGCTAGATCAGAAGCGTGAGTGGGAGAGCGAAATTGATCATCTACGACGTTAATGGGCTCACCCTTTTCTAAGGCACTTTTTGCCCAAAGTACCACGTTAGAACGGCTCATTTTTTCGACCACACCATATACGATGATGGTGCGAGCGATTGCCCAATTTTGTAACCCGCTGTTTTGAATGATTTGTTCGGCTTTGTATTTTGATTTGCCGTAGTAACTTAACGGATTAGGCGTATCATCCTCTTTGTAGGGACCATTTTTGCCATCAAATACAAAATCTGTAGATAAATGAATAAGGTGAACTTGGTGTTTTTTAGATGCCTCAACTAGATATTGAACTGCATTGACGTTCATATCCCAACATTGTTCTTTGTGGTCTTCGCAAGCATCTACATTGGTCATTGCTGCTGTGTTGATAACAACATCAGGTTGGTATTGGTTGAATATATTTTCTACTGCGTTTTTATCTGTGATATCCAAAGACTGATACTTGTCTTTAGCTAATGATGAAATTCTGTTTTCTCCTTTGGAGGTGGCTAAAAAATCTACATCGTTACGTTGTGCAAGTTGATGAACAATGTTTTGCCCTAATAAACCGTTTGAGCCAGTAATGAGTATTTTCTTCATAGGTGCAAATATAGGGAATTGGACAAGAATTTTTGTTCATAAAGAAAAAAACGTTAGTATTTTATACAGTAATTCATGGCTATGTTTCTTGGGCGTGTTCTCGCAAAATCGGTACAAGTCGAGGCGGTACCATTAGCATGAAGCCCTGTGTATGTACATGTTGATGTTAAATTACTTGTGTATAGTGAGGTTACAGGTACTGTATTTTGCGGAAGTTTATCCAATTCAAATCCAAGAATATTTTTATGAGTTGAATTATTAAGGTTAGGTATAGGCATATTATAACCATCTCCATCCCCCATAAAAGCTGTAGCTACTTGCCAACTACCCAATGTTCTACCATTATCCACACCTCTCCCCGCATCTAAACCACGGATAAACTCACCTCTCAGGTCGGGGAGGTTAAAGGTAGTAGAACCATTGCCTGCACCGTAGGTGGTACCGATAACGGCAAAGAGGTTGGCATAGGTTGTTCTGCTTACGGCAGAACCGTCGCAAATAAGATATCCTGCCGGAGCAGTAGCACCTGCAAAAGCATTAACCATACCAGCAGGCACAGCGTTTTGCCAACTTCCTTTTCCTGTAGCATCGGAGGTTAGTACTTTTCCTGCGGCTTGGGTGCCGTCCACGATTTTTATTGAGCCTTGTATTTCTAGTTTTTCTGTTGGGGTTTGTGTTCCTATTCCTGTATTCCCGTTTGGAATAATGCTAAAATATGAATGCCAATTTGTACCGTCATTGTATGCAATATGAAATTCATTTGGAGAAGTTGAATAAGTGCTTGGTCGTTTCATTATAGACCAATGATCAGAATCTCCAGATGTATATAATGCAATATGATGTCCGGTTGCAACACCATTTATAATGTTAAGTGATTCCGTGAGAGATGATATTCCAATCCCCACTTTTCCTTGTGTAAAAATATCATCATTAATACTAGCTGGAGCAGAAGTAGTACCTACTTTGTACCAATCGGCATCGGTGAGTGATGCTAAATCAACGGTTTCGTTTGTTCCATTTTGTATGCCAATAGTTAGAACAGTTCCTGATAATCCTGAACCACTAATGTTTTGGTTGTCGGTATTATCTAAATAACCACTTAAATCTACTGGTGTTCCGTCGTTGGTTAAGGAAAGCGTATTTCCTGTTAGCGACAAATCTTGATTATCAGTATTATCCAAATAAGGTGTTAAATCAATATTGGTTGGAGTCCCGTTATTGGTTATGGTTAAGATATTTGTAGTGGTATTTAAACTCAAATCTTGTATTTCATTATTTGGGTCGCTGTCAGCATCGTTTAGTAGTGCTGTTAAATCTACGGTTTGAGAATTTCCGTTTTGAATACCTACAGTTAAAATATTTGTAGAAGCATCAAATGCAAGGTTTTGAATATTTTGATTATCCGTTCCAGTGTTATCGTTTACCCACGTATAAGTTCCGCTTCCATTAGTAGAAAGCACTTGTCCGTTTGTTCCGCCTGTGGGT
>JALWSJ010000305.1 GCA_026993705.1 Flavobacteriales bacterium | reverse complement strand
TTTTTTCTAATTTAATTTTTCCCTTCTAATATTCATCTTCATTAAAAAAGAAATCGTCTTTAGTCGGATAATCCGGCCAAATATCTTCTATCGTTTCGTAAATCTCGCCCTCATCTTCCAATGCCGAAAGATTTTCCACTACTTCTAAAGGTGCTCCTGTTCTCATAGCAAAATCTATCAACTCTTCCTTTGATGCCGGCCAAGGAGCATCCTCTAAATATGATGCTAACTCAAGTGTCCAATACATATTTTTTCTATTTTGTAAAAATTATTTTCTTATTCTGTATAACTTGTTAAGACAATGGGCAATCTATTCTTTCCTCTCCTCAACAACTAACAGCAGTAAGCCTCCTGCTTACAATTTTTGCAAAAGTAATTTTTTTGCTTTTATAAACAAATTTTTTTAACAAAAGTTAGCGATTAACTTTCTGGTAAGTAGATTCGAAACAAATTCAAATTACGTACCTCTTTACAAATCCCGAATATCCAACTTCTTTGGTGCGTCGGAATTTTCCAATTTCAAAACTCCTCTTGGACAAACCGCCGAACATACACCACAACCTACACAAGAGGCTCTAACAATATCTTCTCCCCGTTGTGCATAAGAACGGACATCTATCCCTTGTTCGCAGTAGGTTGAACAATTTCCGCAAGAAATACATTGTCCGCCATTGGTTGTAATTCTGAATTTGGATTTAAAACGCTGAATAATTCCCATATATGCTGCTAAAGGACAACCAAACCGGCACCACGTACGACTGCCGAAAATCGGATAAAATCCTGTTCCTATCACTCCTGAAAATATAGAACCGATTAAAAAACCGTAAGTTTTCTGTATGGAATAGGTACTTATTCCCATTACAGAAGATGCTCCTGTAAAAAATGAATACAAAGTAACTAAAGTCATCACTACCGCAAAGACCAACACTCCGTAAATTAAATAGCGTTCCAATTTCCATGCTTTTAAACTTTTATCCGAATGTTGGCGAAAAGGGTCACCTAAGGTTTCTGCCAATCCTCCGCAACCGCAAACCCAACTGCAATACCAACGTTTACCGTAAAAGTAAACCATAACAGGCACGATGATGAACGACAAAACAATGCCCCAAACCAACATAAAAATCCCAATATGTCCGCTGTTGATTAAGTTTTGTAAATTGTATTGAAAAAAGAAATCGTAATCCAACGGCCAAGCGTTTTTGAAATCATACCACGGCATATTAAAACGCACAAGTATTTCGGGTAAAAGAAAGGCAAATATGAGCTGAAAAAACAACACTACACTTGTTCGTAAAATCTGATAATTATTGTGTCGGTATTTGATATACATACGCACCGCCATTAAGGTCATTGCTACACAATAGATAAAACCGTATAAAAACCATTGACTTGCCCCATTTCCGCTTAACAATTCACTTACCGGGTCAACAATTAGTATATCGTTTGCTAAATATTGTGATCCAAAATACAGAACGACATAAAAACTCACCAAATAGGCCAAAACTATCCAAGCTAACAATCCTCTATTGGTAATCGAACTATGATAGATGCCGTTATTTTTTATCCCTGCTACACCTAATAATTTTATATCAGGCAAATTATACATCAGTGTACCTATGATAACCAATCCAAACGTTAATAAAAAATAAAACCAAGGTTTCTCTTTTGCTCCGCTTTCTACAAAAGCTTTGTTCAGCCGAAGTAAAGAACCACTATCATCATACAAGAAATAATCAGAACCGATTTGAGCATTAATCTCTTGGGTTTTCGTTAAAAAATCCTTTTTAAATGAAGCAATGTCTTTGTACTCTTTATTAGCAGAAAACATCCACGAAGTGTTATCTTCCAACAACTTCTCTTTATATGGACTATTTAGTACTTCATGTACCAACTCTTTGTTGTAAGCAAAATTATTTTCCTCAACAGCTTTTATTACTTTATTTACCTCTGCTTCTGTTAAACCCAAAGACAAAGCAAAAAACTCCGCTATCTTCTTGTTGTGCAAAGCTATAATCTGCGGCAAAGCCTTATTGAACGCAACGACATTTGATAACCCCGTTGAATTTTCGCTACTCCACTCTTCAAACGCCGAATAAAACGTTTGAGCAATGGTATCACCTTTATCCACTGTTTGCGGTGTGGGGTCTAAATGAACCCAAACCTTGTTTTTGTTAATGGAGTAACTCCCCAAAAACAAATTCACTGTAAAAAAAATAATTCCTGCCACAAACAGAAAAAGACCTACTTGTTTTATTTGCTTCATCATCATTAAAATATATTTTTCCAATTAAATCGTTGCACCTTCAGTTGTGTATTATTCTCGTTGTTGAACTTAGCTACGATTTCTTTTTCGTGTTTCTTATAAAATTCAGGGTCAAAATTTGCATCTGCAAGATGTTCCATCACATACTCTACACTTCGTTTTTCGTTCAACCACTTTTCAAACGCCTGATGACGCATTCTTATACCAAAGGTATTTATCCCGATAAACGCTCTCGTAGATTTATTGTAATTAATTCGCACTGACTTCTTACCGCTCATATGTTCCCAGTAAAAATGTTGTTCGTTTTCTTTAGGTTGCGGAAAAATCCAACCGTAGGTTTGATATTCTATATCTAAAAACTTAGCAGAATTAAACCAATGTCCGGGCGAGTACTTGGTTGGTGTACCACATATTGTTTTCGCCAACACTTTTCCCATTTCTTTCCCCGTGTACCATACCTGCTCGATATTTCGTCGATTTTCCCCCGGCGGAGAAACAAATTCGGCACAATCGCCAATTGCATATACATTTTCAACATTGGTTTGCAAAAACGCATCCACCACAACACCTCTATTCGTTTTAATGGACGATTTTTTTACAACATCAACATTTGGCGACACTCCTGCCGTTAAACCAACAAACTGACAAGGAATTTCCTCTTCTTCTGTTGTAATAATTGATTTAGCATATCCGTTTTCATCCGCCACGACTTCCTTTAACTCCGTTTTCGTCCTAAGATTGATGTGATGCTCCTTCATATGTCGCATTATCATTTCACTTTCTCTACTATCCAAAACATTTCCCCAAAAATGATGTTCACGCACCAAAAAACTTACATTTATGTTCCTATACCTCAACATTTCCGCCAATTCAACCCCAATCAAACCACCACCAACAATTACTGCGTCTTTAATCCCTTTTTGGGTCAACTCCTCCAAACTCTCCAAATCCTGCTTACTATACAATCCCTGAACACCTTTTAAATCTTGCCCCTTCCAACCAAACTTATTGGGCTTAGAACCGGTTGCCAATACCAACTTATCGTACTTCACCCTCTCCCCCGACTGCAATACCAACTCAGCATTATCCGTATCAATTTCCGTAGCCAAACCTTGCTTTAAATCAATTCTATTCTTCTCCCAAAACCAACTCTCATACGGTTGCAGATGCTCAAACTTCATATGCCCCATATACACATACATCAAAGCCGTCCTCGAAAAAAAATAAGGACTTTCGGCTGAAATAACCAAAATATCATGGTTGCTGTATTTTCTGATATAACGAGCACAAGTAATTCCGGCAATTCCGTTTCCAATAATTACGATTTTTTCTTTCATAAGAGATTGCATTTATCAATTGGTACACAAATATACATTTTCCTGACTAGAAAAGCATCCATAAATTTAGTTGAAGCCATAGACGAAGATTATTTGGGCGTTTCCCCATTTTGCAAAAGACACATATCGCTTCGCTAAACGTGTCTTTTGCAAAATGGGGTCGGGCTATCCACTATATCTTTTGGTGTGCATATATGCAACACACCAAAAGGATGTCGTTCCTATC
>JALWSJ010000304.1 GCA_026993705.1 Flavobacteriales bacterium | reverse complement strand
TTTTGGGTAATAGGGGTTGATTTTTTATTGGTGCTATGCAAAGAAAATGTTCATTGTCTGAAGAAAACTGAACTCCGTTTTCTTACCGCTCATTTTATACGCGTTAGGGATAGAAACGGCATCCTTTTGCCCTCCCTCCTTTTGGAGGGCAAAAGATATAGTGGATAGCCCGACCCTAAAACCAAAAAAGTGCGTTCTCGGTAGAGAATGCACTTTTTTGGTTTTAGGGGAACGCCCTACTGAATACTTAACTTTTTATCCAAATCGTCTAAGTAAGTTTTAAATTTTTTGTCTGTTTCGGATAGGTTGTTGACTGTTCGGCAAGCGTGTAATACCGTTGCGTGATCCTTTCCTCCACAGTGTTTTCCGATGTTGGCTAAAGAAGATTTTGTCATTTTTTTAGAGAAATACATAGCAATTTGACGAGCTTGTACGACTTCTCTTTTTCTTGTTTTTGACTTCATCAATTCGATAGGCAAATCGAAGTAATCGCAAACTACCTTTTGGATGTATTCGATGCTTACTTCCCTTGCGGTGTTTTTTACAAATTTATCAATCATTTGCTTCGCTAAATCCAAAGTGATTGATTTTTTGTTTAGCGAAGATTGTGCAATAAGCGAGATTAGTGCTCCTTCCAATTCTCTGATATTTGTAGAGATACTGTAGGCTAGGTACTCGACCACTTCTTTAGGTAACTCAATACCATCGGCATACATTTTTTGGTTAAGTATCGCGATTCTTGTTTTTAAGTCTGGAGCTTGCAGATCGGCAGATAACCCCCATTTGAAACGAGACAATAAGCGTTGTTCCATTCCTTGTAGTTCGATAGGAGCTTTGTCAGAAGTCAGGATAATTTGTTTTCCGAGTTGGTGCAAGTGGTTGAAAATGTGGAAAAATGCTTCCTGCGTTTTTTCTTTGCCCGATAGGAATTGAATATCGTCAACAATCAATACATCTACCATTTGGTAAAAATGAACAAAATCATTTACGTTGTTGGTTTTTACGGCTTCTATGTATTGTTGTGTGAATTTTTCGGAAGATACATAAAGCACCGTTTTACCTGGAAATCTATTCTTAATAGAGATTCCGATAGCGTGTGATAAATGTGTTTTTCCAAATCCAACAGAACCATAAATCAATAGTGGGTTAAAAGCTGTTCCTCCTGGTTTTTCGGCAACTGCATACCCCGCAGAACGAGCTAGGCGGTTGCAATCTCCTTCTATAAAGTTATCGAAAGAATAATTAGGGTTTAGGTTAGAATCGATATTTATCTTTCTAAGCCCTGGTATAATAAATGGGTTTTTTATCGGGTTTACATTGATGTCCAAAGGAGCACTGACCGAAGGGTTTTTAATTGCCTTTTTGTTAGTGGTAGGCATCTTTACAGTGTACGGATTAGAACTCTTAGCCCCATTGTTTTCCATTACAATACTGTATTCTAACCGTGCGTCAGGACCTATTTCTTTACGAATTATCTTTTTCAATAAAGTAACATAATTTTCCTCCAGCCACTCGTAAAAGAACTGAGAAGGAACCTGAATGGTGAGCACGTTATTTTTTAAACGAACGGGTTTTATAGGTTCGAACCAAGTCTTATAGGCTTGCAAGGGTACGTTATCTCTAATTACTTCAAGACAATTTGCCCAAATTTGTTTTAGGTTTTTACTCATACGTTTCTTTTATAAAAAGTGTAAACACCTTTTTCAATAAAAAACAAGTCGAGGTCAAACTTTCTTTTTGAGGATGATATAAATTAAGGGTTAGCGTTACTAACAACTCGACTGATACAATACCTCAAAAACAAAATTTAATGAAACCTTTGGTTGTTTTTGAAAAGGCGAAAAATAATAAATCTTATGCGGTTGAAAATCGAATAGTGAATGCTTTCACGGTTATAATTTCAACAGTACAAATATTCACAAAAAAAAGTTAACAAAAAAATATTTTTACTATTGTTTTATAACTTTTTTTTACATCTAAAAAAGCCTAGATTTTGGCATAATTTTTTGTAAAAATGCTAGTTGTTTCATAATCAGAATTTTGACCTTTTTCCTTCTCAAAATAGAAGTCAACATGTCCTAAACTAAGTGCTGACCACCCCGCTTGATTTACTAATACTTTCTTACCTTTTTTATTGTAAAAGGTTTCAGCTTTATCTAAAAAAGTATGTGTATGTCCACCTATGATAAGGTCGATGTGCTCTGTGTTTTGAGCTAACTTCTTATCTGATAGCTTGTTGTCTTTGTATTCGTAACCAAGGTGTGAAAGGCAGATTACTAAATTACACTTTTCTGTGTTTTTTAATAGATTGGCGTAATGGTTGGCTTGCTCTATTGGGTTTAAGTAAACTGTTTCCTTATAAAGGCGTTTATCCACCAATCCGTCAAGTTCAATTCCGATTCCAAATATGCCTATTTTTAGTCCGTCTTTTTCTATAATAGTATAAGGAGTAGTTTTTCCGTCTAAAACCGTATTTTTGAAATCGTAATTGGCACACAAAAACGGAAAATTGGCATTGGGTAAAACGTTGTTAAAACCATCTACACCATTATCGAAATCATGGTTTCCCATTGTAGAAGCGTCATAGCCGATTTGGCTCATTAATTTTAGTTCTAGTTCTCCATGGTACATGTTAAAATAAGGAGTACCTTGAAAAATATCTCCTGCATCTAACATCAATACATTTTTTTCTACTTTTCTGACCTCTTTAATCAAACTAGCAATTTTCTCCATACCTCCAAGGTTAGCGTATTTCTTGTGGTTGGCAGGAAAAGGATCAATCCTACTGTGCATATCGTTTGTGTGAAGAACCGTTAGTTTAACCAATTCTTTTTCCTTTCCGATTAAATCAAACGAATTTAATGAGGTAAGACCTAAGCCTCCGACTGCTAGTGTTTTTATAAAGATTCTTCTATTCTGCATTGTATATTCTTCCGTCTAGAGCTAAGTTAATTTCTAAGTTTCTTTTCTTTAGGTCAATTAAATAATCGATGATAGCGTCTCTAAGTTTAACACCGGTTTTTTCTACACTAATGGGGTTTAAGAAAAAATCCATGTGATCACCACCATTGCTTAGATAGTCGCTAGTAACCACTCGATAGCTACGTTCTGAGTTAAATTCTTTGTTGTTAATCAATACATTGTTGACTTTACCTCCAGCCATCATCATTCTAAAGTTGCTGACAGGAACACCTGCCTTTCTAGATGGAGCTTCTAACGATTTTTCTCGAACAAACTCAATTAATTCCTTCATTTTATCGCCCGATATTTCTACGATTACAATTTCGTTTTCGAAAGGCATTAATTCAAATATTTTACCTCTAGTAATAGCTCCTTTAGGTATTGATGTTCGCAAACCTCCATTGTTTAGTAAAGCAAAATCTGGTGTCTTAGATGATTTTTGCTTAGCTGTTTGATAAGTTAAATCAGCAACAAAATTCCCTAATAAACCTTCGGGTACACCGACTTCCAAGTCAACATGAGTGTAATTCAGTACTTCGTCCATTTTGGCTTTCATGCTGTCTCTATAAGGTTTTATAGTAAGTTCCAAATCCGCTGATAAAGGAACTGTAGCATCAACGGGAATATTCTCTGAAGTAGCTTCCGTAACACTTAATGTTTGGTTGCAGTGAGTAAAAAGCAACGGAAAAATCAGGAATGCTATATATTTTCTTAAATTTGTCATTCGCCTAAGGCTAATTGTTGTTAGAGAACTTGTTTAAAGTTAACTTACTAAACTACGCGTAAAGCATTATATTTTCTGGACTTCAGCTAATTTTTATTCCATAGCTAATGGCTATGCAATAAAAATGGAGCTTTGCCAGAAAATATAAG
>JALWSJ010000303.1 GCA_026993705.1 Flavobacteriales bacterium | reverse complement strand
GAACGGCATCCTTTTGCCCTCCCTCCTTTTGGGGGGCAAAAAATATAGTGGATAGCCCGACCCCATTCTGCAAAAGACACGTTTAGCGATAGCTGTATGTGTCTTTTGCAGAATGGGGGGACGCCCAAAATAGTATAAAGACTTTTTTATTATGAATTTACATAAATTTTTATTAGTAACGGTTTTTACCTCTTTGTTTATGTTTTCTAAAGCTCAAAATCCTGAAGGATTTGATAAAATGTGTGCTCAGTATATTAATGTTACCATACCGATTGTTACAGCAGAACAGTTGAAGGATAGCGTAGAGAAAAATAATGATTTGGTTATTTTAGACGCACGAGAACCGAAGGAATATAATGTGGCTCATCTTCCTCAAGCTAAGTTATTTGGGTATAATAATATGAATTGGTCGCTGGTTAAGTCTTTGGATAGAGAAATACCTATTTATGTGTATTGTTCCATCGGCTATCGAAGTGAAAAAGTGGGCGAAAAATTGAAAAAACAAGGCTTTATGAAAGTGTATAATGTATATGGGGGTGTTTTTTCGTGGGCAAATAGTGGTTTTCCTCTTATTGATTCTACGGGTAAGTTCACTCATGCCGTTCACGGGTACAATAAAGAGTGGGCAAAGTGGGTTAATACAGAAAAGTGTACGCCTATTGTTGATTGATGTCGTGTGCTACATAAGTAGCCATGGAAAAACAGCCTTGTAATAAAAATCCTCCAGTTGGAGCGTCCCAATCTACCATTTCTCCAATGGTGTAAATGTTGGGATGCTTTTTTAGGCTATAGTTTTCGTTGAGGTTATCGGTATCTATCCCACCAACTGTGGAAATGGCTTCTTCGATGGGTCTTAAGCATTCAATAAGTACAGGTAATTCTTTTATTTTTTGACTGATTTTTTCTGCATTCAAATACTCCTCTTTAGTTGTATAACTTTTTATTAACGCCCATGCTTGTGGTGGTAGTTTGATTTTTTTACTGTAATTTTTTGGTGCTGTGTTCGTAAGTTTTTGTTTGATTTCTTCCAAGGAATTGAAGGGTTTGAAATCTATAAATACCTGCACTTTTTTGTTCTTTTTTAGCTTTTCTCTTACGAATGATGATATAGGATATATAGCGTTTCCTTCAAGACCATATCCTGTTATTATAGCTTCTCCCTTTTGTGTTTTGTCTCCTATACAAACTTGTATGTTTTTTAATGGTTTTCCAATGTGATTTTCTAAAATAGGTGCTTCCCATTTTATTTCTAATCCGCAGTTAGAAGGCTCGAAAGGGTTTGTTTTTACACCTATTGTGTTTAGTGTTTCTGTCCACTTTCCGTCAGAGCCTGTTTTGCTCCACGAAGCTCCGCCCAATGCTAGTACACAATAATCAAATTCTTCTTTTATTCGTACTCCTTTTTTATCTGTGTAGTACAAATAATTGTTATTGAGTTCGACGAGTTTTGAAAGTGTTTTAATTTCAAAACCTTTCTCTTTAATTTGTTTTACAAAAGCATCCAACACTTGTATCGGTTTGATTCCTTTGGTCGGGAATACTCTTCCGCTACTACCTATAAAAGTTGGAATACCTATTTGTTTTAAAAAGTTTCGAAGTTGGTTAGAACCAAAAAACGATAAACTTTGTTTGAGTACTTCCTTAGGGTAATATTCTGAGTATAGTTCGTTTTTGTCTTTTTGATTGGTTAGATTAAAGCCTCCTTTTCCAGCGACAAGCAGTTTTCTACCAACGGATTTTTCTTTTTCAAGAATAAGACAGTCTATATTTGTGTCTAAGTGCATAGCGACCATGAGTCCTGCCGCTCCACCACCAACAATTATAACCCTTTTTTTGTTCACCAATGAGCTTAAAATTTCTTTCTATTTCTTTTACGATATCCGTTTTTAGGTTGAAATATCATCGAAAACTCGATTGCTCCACGTCCACCGTTAACACTGTTTAAGGTGGATGTGGTAATATCGTAGCTGATTAGATACCTTAATTCGTCGTACTGGATACCTAAGATAACTCCAATTGCATCCTTAAAACGATAATTAGCTCCGTAAAATAATTCTACATATTTTGATTTCATTACATAAGAGCCCATACTTTGCTCATTGAATTTATACGTTCCCATTAGCCCTAAAACCAATTCCCTAGCTGTACCTTGCATCATATATAAGGCTTTTAAGGTTACGTCCATTTCTCGGGTAACATTAAATTTAGAACCTCCATTAAAGGCAAATCTTCTTGGTAATTTTGAATTGGTAGATTCTATCAATATAGACTCTTTTGGTGAGGTGATATGAAAAACGCTAGCTCCAAAGAAAGGGTGGTAGCGTTTACTGTCGTCTGTGTATTCATAGTACATTCCCCAATTAAATTCCGGCATTGTTTTGCTGTATTTTACAAAGTCTTCCTGACTTGGCAATTCTGAATGAAATGTACCATTATTGTATTGGTTGTCAAATACTAAATCCAAGTTATTGGTATTCTTGTATATCACTCCTGCTTGAATACCTGTTGTTAGCAAGTGTTCACTCTGTTGCGGGTTGGTGATTTTATAAGCTCCGGAAACAACAAAGTTAAAGGCGTTATAAATTTTAGCACCATCATAATTGACTAAATATGCACCCACTCCCCATCGTGAGTTTACCGGCATGTCATATGCTAAAGAGAACGTCGTGAAAGGTTTGGTTGCAACGGAACGCCACTGATTCCTGAATTGTGCTCCGGCTCTGTATTTAGCATCAACAAACATCCCTGTTTGTGCCGGGTTTAGCATCGGTTTCTGCACGTCAAATTGTGTGTAATGATAATCTTGTGCAAAAGAAGTATTTCCTAACATAAGAACAACTCCCCAAAATATATGTGTGTATAGTTTTTTCATCTCTCTAAATTTTAAATGGTTCTTATCTAATTATTGAAATACTTCCTTTCTTTTTGTATTCTGTTCCATCCTCTGCTATTACAATAGCACTGTAAACATAGTCGCCAACAGGTACGTCCTTACCTTTATGTTTTCCGTCCCAACCTTTGTTGACGTCATTGGATTCGAAAATTAATTCCCCCCAATTATTGTAGACTCTTAAAGTAACTTCTTTAAAAGGACCTCCTCTTACATAAAGGACATCATTTTCTCCATCGTTGTTTGGCGAGAATCCGGTAGGGACAACAGGCGGATAAAATTGGTTTTCGTCTGACAATATGGTAATTACACTCATTGCCGTATCAGTACATCCAAAAGCATTTTCAACTTGTTGAATGACATTATAAGTTCCCGGAGCATTATAGGTGTAATTCGGGTTTTGATTAATTGATGTTCCGAAACCGTCACCAAAGACCCAGTTCCATGCCACACTTCCGACAGAAAGGTCGTTGAATCCTACTTGATCTCCTACATAAATCGCTCCTCCTGTAAATGTGAAGTCAGCAATTGGAGAACCTTGAACCGTAACGGTTTGAGTTAAAGTATAAGAACAACCAAGGTTTGAAGTTACGGTTAAAGTTACGTCATAAGCACCGGCTGTTGTATATAGGTGTTGTGGTGCTGAGGCTTGAGATGTTCCCCCGTCATCAAAGTCCCAACTCCATGAAGAGATTGAGCCAAAGTGAACTAGTGTAGTGTCCGTAAAACTCATATAATTATTTTCACAACCTACAGAATTTGTAAATCCTATGGTAAGTGGGGCAGCAAATGATAAAGTCAAAGAATCAATACTGTTTCCACATACCATTGAACCGTTTGAAGTTAAATATAACTGTACGCTTCCCGAGAGTTGGTCGGAAAGACTAGGTAAATAGTAAGCATTGAGGACGGTGTCGCTAGGAACGAAATTACCTGTCCCCGATGTTGACCACGTACCACCGGTAACATTAATAACACTTCCTGATAGAAGTACACTGTCTTCAGAACTACAAGCTTGTATATCAACTCCTGCATTTGCTATAGGAGCAGATTCAATACTAACCTGAACAGTATCGCTACCTGCAATACAACTACCATTATTGGTTGTTGTTAATATTAGTTCAAATGAGCCATTTGCAAAATCTGTCGCACTTGGAACATAAATAGCATTCAAGTCGGTATTACTTGGAGAAAAACTACCCGAACCTAAGGTTGACCATTGACCTTGTGTCGCACCACCGGAAACCACTCCGTTAAGAGGCGGGGTCTGATTGTCGTTTTCACAAATCATAAAATCAGAACCTGCGGAAGCAAAAGCTGTAGAACCAAAAGTAATGGTTAAGGTATCGGTTTCAGCAACGCACGAACCATTTCCTGTGGAAGTTAATACTAAATCAACACTTCCATTTGCTATATCTCCTGCTCCAAAGTGGTATTCTGTTGTTAGTGATACAGCATTAGGACTGAATGTCCCCGAACCTAAAGTAGTCCATACCCCAGTTGAAGCTCCATTCGTTACCGTTCCTTGTACAATCGTGTAACTGGATGTAGAACAAACGGTTTGGTCAGGTCCTGCATTTACTTGAATACCCGTTGTAATCATTAACTCTAAGGAGTCAACAACAGCATTACAGTTTCCGTTTCCTATTGAGGTTAAATAAATCCAAACACTTCCATTATTGATGTCTTGTTGACTTGCATTATAAATTACCGTCAGCGATTGAGGGTTTGGTGAAAATACTCCCGTTCCGGAGGTGCTCCATTCACCTCCAACTGCACCTGTTACACTTCCTGTAAGTGTAATAACAGCATTAGTACCACAGATAGAAGTGTCGTTTCCTGCATCAACCACAGGAGCCGGGTCAAAGGTAATACCAATTACATCCGAGGCGTTATTACAACTATTTGTAGCAGTCAAGCTAATATTTACAGAACCTTGTAAAATATCAGCTGCACTAGGCGAGTATATAGCATTCATATCTGTATTACTTGGAGTAAATGTTCCCGAGCCACTTGAGTTCCATTCTCCAATACTCGCACCGCCACCAATAATACCATTTAGTTGAACATCGGAATTATTCGCACAAACGGTCATATCATTTCCTGCGTCAGCTGTGCCGGTTGGGAAAATGTTTATAACCATTGTGTCAGATACGGGTGCACAAGTACCAATTCCCGTAGCTGAAAGTATTAAAGTTACGGTTTGATTAATAGAGTCCTGTGTGCTGGCTATATAATCAGCGTTTAATGTTGTGTTGTTTGGCGAAAATGTTCCTGTTCCTAATGTTGTCCATATTCCCGTAGTACTTGCACCTGAAACACTACCGGTTAAT
Organism: Flavobacteriales bacterium; assembly: GCA_026993705.1. Taxonomy (GTDB): domain Bacteria; phylum Bacteroidota; class Bacteroidia; order Flavobacteriales_D; family Parvicellaceae; genus S010-51. The sequence goes on along the minus strand of JALWSJ010000303.1, from coordinate 9,415 downwards.
GGAATGGTCAAGCTGTTTGCACAAACGGTTACATCGTTTCCTGCATTGACAACAGGTGCAGGAGTAATCGTTACTACCATATCATCTGAATTTGCATCACAACTGTTTGCAGTAAGCGTGAGTGTTACACTTCCTGCAGAAGCATCGCCGGGGCTTGGAATATAATTTGCGTTTAATGTCTGAGCATCCGGAACAAAAACTCCCGTTCCATTTGTTGACCAAACTCCCGTCGTCGCTCCTCCACTTACATTTCCATTTAGAGAAATGGTTGCATTGTTGGCACAAACGGTAACATCATTACCTGCATTTGCTATTCCAGCTGGCAATATCGTTACAATCATATTGTCAGAAACAGGGAGACAGGCATTTCCGTTAGTTGAGGTTAATGTAAGTGTTACCGAACCTACGGTTGAGTCTGCTGAACTAGGAACATAGTTTGCGTTTAAATCGGTATTATTCGGAACGAAATAACCTGTACCCGAAGTACTCCAAATCCCTGTGTTGGTAATTCCTGAAACAGAACCAGATAGAATAACATTAAGGTTGTTTGCACAAATGGTTTGATCTACACCAGCGTCAACAATCGGAGAAGGGTCGATTGTTATTAAAAGACTGTCTTGTTCCATGTTACAATTTCCATTTCCGGTGCTTTGTAAAACTAAAATAACACTACCCGCAGTTATTTCCGATGTGGTAGGCATATAATTTGCCGATAAATCTGTGTTGTTAGTAGTGAAAGTTCCGTTTCCTCCGACCCATTGACCTCCTGTGGCTACAGTTATATTTCCATTAAGTGTAACTTGTGGATTGTTTTCACAAGAGGTTAAATCAACTCCCGCATCAACAACCGGTGCCGGAGTGAACGTAAGAACTACATCGTCTGAAACGGGATTACAAACACCAACACCTGTTGTTGTAAGTGTTAATGTCAAAGAACCATTTAATAATTCTGCTGCTGTAGGAGTATAAGTTGCATTCAAGGCATTGTTGCTTGGAGAAAATGTACCTAAACCTCCACTCCATTGACCTCCACTAGCTCCGGTTACCGCTCCGATAAGTGTTACGGTTGCATTGTTTGCACACACTGTTTGGTCTAATCCTGCATCTGCTGTTGGTGATGGTAAGATGTTAATAGTAACATCATCTGTAACAGCCGGGCATGAACCGTTGCCGGTTGAAGTCAGGGTAAGTGTTACCGTTCCTGCACTAACCTCTGCATTGGAAGGTGTATATACAGCGTTTAAATCGGTATTTGAAGAAACATAATTCCCTGTTCCTCCACTCCAAATTCCTCCGGTAGCATTTATGATACTTCCTCCAAGATTTACAGCAGAATTATTGGCACATGAGGTGACATTCGGTCCTGCATTTACGATTGGAACAGGATTTATGGTAATTAAAACACTATCTTTTACTGCTAAGCAGTTTCCGTTTCCTGTTGTTGTAAGCATTAACTGAACACTTCCGTTTGCAATTTCTGCTGGAGATGCTGTATAGGTAGCGTTTAAGTTAGCTGCGTTAGGAGAAAAAGTTCCTGTTCCTCCACTCCAAACGGCTCCGGTGGCTAATGTTATGTTCCCTGATAAATTTACGGTTGGAGTAGAGCTACAAACGGATTGAGGAAGACCGGCGTCAACCGTTGGAGCAGGAGTAAACGTAACAACCATATCGTCCGATTCAGGGAGGCAATTCCCATTTCCTGTGGTGGTTAAGGTTAAGGTTAAACTTCCTGATGCTATTTCTGTACTTGTAGGGTGGTATGTTGCATTCAAGGTATTGTTATTAGGTATAAAAACGCCTAATCCGCCTGTCCACTGTCCTCCCGTAGCTACGGAAACACTACCGTTAAGAGAAACAGCCGAATTGTTCGCACAAACAGATTGGTCTGCTCCTGCATTGACGGTAGGGGAAGGCGTGTAGTTAAGCGTAACAACATCGCTTACTGCATTACAATTTCCATTACCTGTTGTGGTTATGGTCAGGGTTGTACTTCCTGAAAGAAGTTCTCCTGCAGACGGTACATATGTAGGGTTTAAAGCGTTAACATTAGGAGAGAAAGTTCCTCCGCCACTCCAGATAACTCCTGTTGCTACTGTTTTAGAGCCGTTTAGACTCGCTTGAGCATTGTTTTGACAAAGCGTTTGGCTGACGCCTGCATCAACCGTAGGTGCAGGTGTAAAGGTTACGATTAAATTATCGCTTTCTGCATTACAAACCCCATTCCCAGTTGTTGTTAAGGTAAGTACTACGTTTCCTGAATTAATTTCGGCAGAAGTTGGATTGTAAGTAGTTGTTAAACTAGAACTGTTAGGAGAAAAAGTGCCGTTTCCTCCGCTCCAGACACCGCTTGCTGCAATAGTAACATTACCATTTAGTAATACAGCCGGATTATTTTCACAAACACTTTGATCGTTTCCTGCATTTACCGTAGGAGCAGGAGTGAAAGTCAGTTGCATTTGGTCGTCAACCGGTGTGCAATTTCCAGTGGAAGTAAGTGTTAGGGTTATCGTTCCTAAAGAGATATCGGCAGGAGTAGGTACATAAACTGCATTTAGTGAAGTGTCACTTGGTAAAAACTGTCCGGATCCTCCTGTCCAAATTCCAGTAGTAGAACCTCCTTGAACACTTCCATTCAGTTGAGCACTATCGTTTGCACAGACAGTTTGATTCAAGCCAGCGTCAATTACAATTTTCGCTGCAAATTCAGAAAAGTAACCAAATCGACAACCTGAACCTGCTCCTCCATTAATGATTCCAACCGCAAATGCATCGCTAGAATTTGTGATAAGTTGATTGACGTTTACAGGTACATCAGTTGTGTTAAAAGATATAGTGGCTTCCATCCAGACACCTCCTGAGTTTGGTACAGGAGAGAAAGCAGATGCCGGAATCAGTGATGTGTTTCCATTCATAGCAAAGTTACCTTCAGCCCCTGTTGGAACAAGGATGTTTAGAGCAAAATATTCATTGGAAGAACGCACCACGTTTACTTGGTCAGAGCCGGCACAGTTTAGAGGAGGTAATAAAGCTCCTCCGGATTCACAGCCAAAACCGGAAATGTGATAACAATATGCAGGTTGACTACAAGAAATATAAGTAGCTTGTGCTGTTATGGGTACACGATAAGTTTCTCCGGCAAATAGTGTTGCAACAACAGTTCCGGCAACCGTTACGATACAATTATTTTGTGTAGCTGTAATATAAGCACTTTCAGGAACGGTTAATCCTCCTTTTTGTACAATGTAATCATAACCTACAATATTGGTAGGAACGAGTTGGTCTCCATTGATATCTTTACATCCAGCAGGTTGAGGCCAAACCGAATCATCCTTTATAGAAACGGCAATTGGTTTGTCTGAAACAATGGCTGTACCTGCAGGGTTGTCAGCTCCCGAAGTGCTCGTAACAGAACCAGAATAAGTTTGTCCTTTATTTAATGTAATAGAGTAAGAAACAAGAGCAGGATGTCCACCATCTAAAGGTTTTCTAGGGTAGATTAATATTGTAGTATTATCCACGGTAGCCACAATATCAAAAGAAGTATAGGGAGTAGGACTGAAATTCCCGTTTCTCCAAGATGTTTGAAAAGGAGTATAAAATTCCGTACCTAATCCATTGGGTCCTTTAAGGGCAAAAATATCAGGATTAAAATGCGTTGTAATTTCGTAGTAGCAGGTTATGGTTTGTGTAGAAACAATGTGTAGCCCCGTATTAAGAACCGTATTAGAAGGTTTTGTTTCCAAGTTGTTCATGTCTGCTGTTAAATCAACGGATGTTGCAGAGTTTGCAGCTAAATTCAATGTAATAGGAGTACCTCCATTAAAATTCGCTGTATTAGCTGGTTGTTCAATCGTAATCGTAGCCGGTTGATTACCCGATGCGATTCTCAACTTGATACGTTGATTGGAACCATGCCCCGAAGTTACCTCTGGAGGAGCAAACCAAAACTCAGTACCCGATTGAGAAATGAGCGAATTAATAAAGAAAAAAAGCGACAGAAAAAGTAGTAATTTTATATTCATAACTATAGGTGGTGTTTCATTAGTTACAATTGTACGAAAAAAAACAATTGCCGTTTAGTTTTTTATTTAAAACAAAGGGTTTTAAGGATTGTTTTTACTTTACACAAAGGGAATAAAGGGTTTTTGTTGGGTGCTCCTCTATTTTGGAATACGAATATATCGTTGTCACGAAACATTTGTATTCCAAAATAGGGTCGGGCTATCACTACTCACTCTTTTTACCCGCAAAAGCGGGCGGGCAAAAAGGAGTTCAAACACGCCGTTCTATCCCTAGCACAAAAATAGTATTAGATAAAGGCAAATTGCAGACTTAAGGATAAGTGTAAACTTTAAAAAGTCTTTTTGGAAATCCTGTTTTTTCAAAGTATCTTTGTGAAAGAATTGATGAGATAATCAATTATAGATTAATCGTATTAAAAATTAACAGCATGTTAGACGTAATGAACGAAACAACAAATATCAAAGAAGTGTTGAACACTTTAGGAGTAAAAGAAGTAAACAATGGAGCAGCCGTTGGTAACCATTGGTTTACCACTAGAGGAGAAAAAATAGATTCTTATTCTCCTGTTGATGGAAAATTAATAGGGAGTGTAATCGCAGCATCCGAAGTGGATTACGAAGCTTCTATTTTAAAAGCTCAAGAAGCTTTTAAGTCTTGGAGAAACGTGCCAGCTCCAAAAAGAGGAGAGATGGTTCGCCAGTTTGGTGAAGAATTAAGAAAAAATAAACAAGCTTTGGGTACATTGGTTTCTTACGAAATGGGGAAATCAATTCAAGAAGGTTTGGGGGAAGTTCAAGAAATGATTGACATATGCGATTTTGCAGTGGGTCTTTCGCGTCAGTTAAATGGTGCAACTTTACATTCTGAACGTCCAAAACACAGAATGTACGATCAATATCATCCTATTGGAATTGTTGGGATTATCTCAGCATTTAACTTTCCGGTAGCTGTTTGGAGTTGGAATACAGCACTAGCTTGGATTGCCGGTGATGTTTGTATTTGGAAACCTTCTGAAAAAGCACCTCTTTGTGGTATAGCTTGTCAAAACATAATAAATAAGGTAATAGAAAATAATGAAGATGTACCTGATGGAATTTCTTGTTTGGTTATCGGTGATGCCGAAATAGGTAAATTGATGGCAAATGACAAAAGAGTTCCATTAGTCTCAGCTACCGGTTCTACAAGAATGGGAAAATCAGTTAGTACGGCTGTTGCATCACGTCTAGGTAAATCTTTATTAGAGCTTGGTGGAAATAATGCGATTATTATTACTCCAAGTGCAGATTTAGAAATGGTTTTACCGGCAATTGTGTTCGGAGCTGTGGGCACTACCGGTCAAAGATGTACTTCGACAAGACGTTTAATTGTTCACGAAGATATTTTTGATAAAGTAAAAGAGGTGTTAAAAAATTCGTATCAACAATTGACAATAGGAAATCCATTGGATGAAGCAAATCACGTAGGACCACTGATTGACAAAGCGGCGGTTAAAATGTACTTTGATGCGATAGAGAAAGTAAAAGCAGAAGGTGGAGAAATGCTTGTAGAGGGTAAATTACTAGAAGGAGAAGGTTATGAAAGCGGGTGTTATGTAGAGCCATCTATTGCTATTGTAGAGAATAGTTATGAAATGGTACAATCGGAAACTTTTGCACCTTTATTATATTTAATAAAATATACAGGAGATGTTTCAAATGCAATTGAAATTCAAAATGATGTTCCGCAAGGGTTATCTTCTGCAATTATGACAATGAATATGAGAGAACAAGAAGAATTTCTTTCTCAAATAGGTTCTGATTGTGGTATTGCGAATGTAAATATAGGAACGTCAGGTGCTGAAATAGGTGGAGCTTTCGGAGGTGAAAAAGAAACAGGAGGCGGAAGAGAGTCCGGTTCTGATGCTTGGAAAATTTATATGAGAAGACAAACCAATACTATCAATTGGGGTACTGAGTTGCCATTGGCTCAAGGGATTAAGTTTACAATTTAAGAAGTTTTAGCTGAGTACTGTAAAAGGATTAAAAAGCGACACTAAATAGGTGTCGCTTTTTTTATCCATAAAAAATGCAAGTTTAACAAAACTAACATAAAAGTTAATTTTTAGTTAACAATGTTTAAAAGTGTTAAAATAAATGATGAAATAACTAATCGGCTTTACAAAAATAAAAACAGAATAAATTTACTCGTCCAATAGTAGAAACAAATAGTTGCTTTTGTGTGTATCTTTGAAGAGAGTAATCACAAATATGCCAAAAGTTATGAAAACATACATATATATAACGAGTTTGCTTTTTGTTTTTTTGATATCGTCATGTCAAAAAGAGAAAATAAATAAGTCTTTGAGCGGAACAACTTGGGAACTTGAAAAAATAATATTGAATGGCGAGGATGTTACTTCAAAAATTAAACATCAGAAAGTAGTATATACCGTAATTTCTTATGGAGATAATAAAAATCAGAGTGTTTCGTTTTCAGCTCCTGATTATCCTCAAGTAAAAGAAGAGTCGGGAGAGTACAACTTGGAAAAGATTGTTCCTACTTCTGGTAAGAAATACTATATGATTCGTAATGTGTTAAAGTATAATTATCAAAGGAGAAAAGTATTTAACTTGAATGAATATGGTGCCGAATTAGAAATGGGTGATAATAATACACTTGTTCAAAGTGTTGAAGAATATAAGTTATACTATAATAAAAGATAAATCATATAACACCTTTATTAGCTGTAAATACAGAGTACTTGATTTGTGTATCTACGGCTTTTATTTTTTCTGAACTGAAAAAGAATTTGGAGAATGGGTTGCACGCAAAATAAATTTGCATTATATTGTGACCAAAATCAGATATTAATATGAGAAAAATCATACTTATTGCCGTATTCTATTTATCATTCGTTCCTTTTTTATCTGCACAGTTAACATGGGCGGATAGTGTTGCGACTATTTTTTATAGAAACTGTACCTACTGTCATAATCCGGGAGGAATATCACCTTTTAGTTTGTTAACTTATCAAGATGCTTTCAACCATAGATTGACCATATCACCATCGGTGGCAAATGGTATCATGCCTCCTTGGTTAGCAGACACGACTTATAAAAGGTATGCACACGAAAGAGTGTTAACGTCAACGGAAAGAAGTACAATCTTAGATTGGATTGCCGCCGGTGCACCGGAGGGTAATTCAGTGAATACTCCACCTCCTCCTGTTTATAGTAATGAAGGAATCCTTACGATTACTCCCGATTTGGAATTACAAATACCTACTTATACCAGTAAAGCATCTGCCCTACAAGATGATTATGTTTGTTTTGTTTTACCCACGGGACTGACAATAGATAAAAAATTGAGAGCCTTTGAAATTGTTCCGGGTAATCCTGCTTTAGTTCATCACGCATTAGTGTATGTTGATGCTTCAACCAATTATCAAGCAGATACGGTGAGTGGACAATGTCCAGGTCCTACTGAAGGACTGGTTGGGGGGTATACTCCGGGAGCTTTGCCGACTGTTTTTCCGGGGCAGGGGAGTATGAATTTTGGTTATACAATACCGGCTGGCTCTAATATTGTATTGGCGATGCACTATCCGGATGGAACTGCGGGGATGCAAGATAGTACAAAAATACGCTTGTATTTTTATGATGATGCTACGCCGATTAGAGAAATAAACAGTGCTCCGGCATTGCAGAATTGGAATTTGATGATTCCTGCTGATAGTATCGTAAGTGCTAGTACTTCATTTTCAAATATTCCAATTAATTTATCATTGTTGAGTGTTTTTCCTCATATGCATTTGTTGGGCAAAAGTATAGAAGCTTTTGGTGTTGCTCCCTCGAACGATACGATTCCATTGGTGCGTATCAATCGTTGGGATTTTCATTGGCAAGAGTTTATGTTTTTCAGGAACATCGTAAAAATTCCCGCAAATACTGTTTTACATGGGAATGCAGTCTATGATAACACAACTAATAATCATGATAACCCAAATAATCCTCCAATTGATGTTACTGCTGGATTGAATACAACGGATGAAATGTTTTTGGTTTATTTTCATTTTTTACCTTATCAAAATGGAGATGAGAATTTGAATTTAGATAGTTTATCTCAAGAGTTTTATGCTTTGCAAATACCGGAAAACAAATCGGAGAGTAATGTAAAGGTTTACCCCAACCCTTTCAAAGACCAAGTGACTATTCAAGTTGATTTGAAAAGTAGCTCTACTGTTAGTTTATATGTGTATGATATTAGTGGTAAAATTATTGCAAAGGTTGCTGACCGTACATTATTGCCGTCAGGTCAACAAAACTTTACATGGGATAAAACAACTACAACGGGTACAAAAGCGGATATGGGAATTTACTTTTATTCACTTTCTGTAAATGGACAAAATACTTCGGGTAGATTGGTTGTAGTGCAGTAGTTTTTTTTATGAAGGTGATAGTTTATTTGCTTTTTATCATTTCTGTTATTTCTTGCTGTAAAACTGAGAGTAATATAGATAATGTTGCTTCTGAAGGGATTAAAAAATCAGAAACTAAAGAAACTCCGCTTACAAGATTAACGGATAATCAGTCTGAAAGTTTTAACGTTTCGGAATTTAAGTTGACTTTAGATTCTTTTCTGAGTAATTTTACTAATGAGCAAATTAAATATCGCCTCACAATAGATACTGTAGATGCAAATCTTCACAGAAAAATACTTCATGATACTGCATTATTAAGCTATTTAGTGAATAATTCAATACATGTGATTCATTATTCGTTTGATGATAAAGAGTCAACAGAAGATTTAGATTTTAGGGTAATTGAAATTCAATTTGTTGATTCTTCTCAATGTAATAAGGTGTTTAATAAACTCCTTAAGTATGCGAACACAAAAGGTGCTATAGATAACTTTAAATACGTACCTTGTTTGACTTATCAAAATGATTTCTTACAGAAAGGGAGAAGGAAGATATTTTGGATTGATAATAGTTGTAGGTTTTCGTATAAATTACATAAAGATTACTCTAAGCTGTTTAACAAAACATTGATGAATTTTATTGTGTTAGATAGTATTGTTTGTAAATGTGGAGATGTTACGAGTAGAAAATGAATATCTGAATTCACTTTCTATCTGCTCATTTTCTTCGCGTTAGGGATAGAACGGCGTGTTTGAACTCCTTTTGTGTTGTTGTACTTATGCAACACAAAAGAGTGAGTAGTGATAGCCCGACCCCACTTTGCGAAAAACATGTTTAGCGTGAGCGATATGTGTTTTTTGCAAAGTGGGGGAACGCCCAAAACATACCATACCCTTGTAAGCGTACGGTAAAGTACATGTTATTCGTTATTGAGTTCTTTCCAATTTTGAGGAAATAACTCAAATAATTTATTTGCTTTATGTTCTGGAATAC
>JALWSJ010000302.1 GCA_026993705.1 Flavobacteriales bacterium | reverse complement strand
TTACTCTTCTTTTCGTGAAGATGGTAACGGAGAAAAAGATATTTATATGATTTCCTTTTTAGGAAAAGCAAAAGAACCTTTATTAAGTGGTGAAGATAACTTGTTAGCAAGTGTAGCAGAGCCGATTGAAGAAAAAGTAATGCAAGAAGAAGTGGAGTTGGATATTGCAAATAATCTAACGATATTAAAAGGGAAAATACTAGACGATGAAACCAAAAAGCCTGTAGAAGCTCAATTGGAATTAGTTGATAATAATGCACAGAAAAAAGTATCGGATTTTAAATCCGACGGTAAAACCGGAGATTTCTTAATCTCACTTCCGGCAGGTAAAAATTACGGAATAGCCGTTAAAGCCGAAGGTTATTTGTTTCACAGTGAAAATTTTGAAATACCCGCAAGTGCAGGTTTTTCCGAATATGAAAAAGTAATCTATTTAAAGAAAATAGAAGTAGGGAAATCAATCGTTTTACGAAACATATTCTTTGATTTGGATCGCTCAACTATCAAGCCTATTTCCAAACTAGAATTAGACAGATTGGCTGACCTACTAAGAAAAAATCCTAAACTAAGAATCGAAATTTCTGGGCATACCGATACACAAGGGAGTGCATCATACAACATGAAATTATCCGAAAATAGAGCCAAGGCAGTTGTTGATTATTTGGTGAAACAAGGTTTTGATAAGACGAGGTTTGAATATAAAGGATATGGTGAAGAACGACCAATCATTTCCGATGAGGAAATCAGTAAATTACCTACCCGAAAAGAAAAGAAAGACGCTCATGCCGTGAACAGAAGAACCGAATTTAAAATATTGAGTTACGAATAAATCACAAAAAATGAAGAAGGGACGAATTGGGTGGATTATTGGATTTTTGTTAATTCAGTTTACAAGTAATTTTGCACAAGATACAGTACGAACTTTTTACGATGTAGCTCGTAACTTACCTACAGAAATTTACGCTGTAAACGCTCAGAAGCAAAAGCATGGCGAATACAAAATTTATCATAAAAATGGTAAACTGTGGCAAATCGGTCTTTACGAAAATGGTAAACTAACTGGAGAATGGTTGGATTATTATAATACGGGGGAACTCAAGCAAAAACTTCATTATGTCAATGATAAATTAGAAGGACATTCTACCACGTATTATCCTTATGGACAGGTACATCAAGAAATGAATTACAAAAACGATTTGCCCGATGGCGAATTGATAATTTATTCAGAAACAGGTATAATAAAAGAAATTTCGCACTATAAAAACGGAATACCTCAAGGCGAGATAAAACGCTATTACGATAACGGAAAATTAAGATACAAAACATGGATTCAAAACGGTTTGCCCAATGGCGAATGGGAAGCCTATTTCGATAATGGCAATATACAAGAAAGAGCGTACAAAAAAGCAGGTGTTTTTGACGGAGAATACAAAGGTTATCACAAAGAAGAAAAAGACGTATTGCAAAAAAAATGTTATTACAAAAACGGTCTGTTAGACAGTATGTTTACTGGCTATTATCCCTCGGGTAGAATCATGAATGCCTACAACTATAGCAACAATAAAATTGAAGGTGCTTACGTCGAATATTTCGATACCGATACCACCACAATTTTCATTCGAGGAAATTATAAAAATGACCAAAAGGACGGAGTTTGGACAACTTACTACGCTAATAAAAAAGTTTATTATTCAGGTTTGTACAAAGACGGGAAAAAAGAAGGAGTCTGGAAAGTCTATTATCCGAACGGTAAACTAAAACAAACAGGAGCGTATGAAAATAACCAAGAAAAAGGCATCTGGAAATTCTACAATTCCAAAGGCGAACTATCACACCAAGGCGAATACAAAAACGGCGAACGCGATGGCGAATGGAAGTTTTTCTACCCAAGTGGCACCGTCAAAGTCATTCACCATTACCAAAACGGACTAAGAAATGGTATAGGAACAGCCTATGATGAAAAAGGAAACATAGTAGAAAAAGCACTTTATAAAGACGATAAAATAATTAAAAACCTTATGCAGTAAAAAGGAGGTATTTTGGGCGTTCCCATTACAGCATAAAAAAGCAATTTCGTTCGCACTACCCCCGCAACATTGCTTTTTAACGCTGTAATGGTCGGGCTATCTGTTATATCTTTTGGGTTGCATATATGCAACAACCCAAAAGGATGCCACTTCTATCCCTAACGCGTAATGAAATAAGTGCAAGAAAGTGGAGTTTGTAGTTCTCAGACGATGAATATTTTCTTTGCATAGCTCCAGCTATGGAAATAAAATATGAAGAGGTTATTTACAGATTGAATATAAAAGTGAAATTAGTTTATTTTCTTTTCAATCTAGGCATTTTTAAGAAGCATAGCCGTAGCTATGCTTCGCAAAAATAACGACGAATGAAATGAAAAGAACTAATTTTTAACTTATAAACAAACTGTAATTAACCTCTACTAAGTATGAGGGCGACAAAAACGCTTTATGTGCTTACTTTCATTTCGTGTTAGGGATACTCCAACTAACGTAAAAATACAATATTGAAAATCAATGAATTATGAAATTACCTAAATTTTTACGTTAGCTCAAAAAAACTCAACTGTTTTTCACAGTCGCTTAATTCCAACTAACGTAAAAATAAAATACTGATAATCAAATAATTATAAAATAGCTGGTATTTTTACGTTAGCATCAAAACTCAACTGTTTTTCACAGTCGCTTAATAATCCCTAACGCAAACAAGAAAAAAAATCAAAATATGACAAGAAAAATAGAATACACAGGAGATTTCTTAGAATACTTTTTAACATCTTTGCTGTTACTACTCTTATCGGTAATCACTTTCGGAATAGCATTGCCATACTGGCTATATTGGTCGCTAAAATATTTTTTTACCCGCCTTGAAATAGATGGAGAACTCATAGAATATACAGGTGATTTCGGAGAATATTTTCTAACCTCACTTCTCTTATTATTGCTATCCGTTGTAACCTTTGGTTTAGCTCTACCTTATTGGGCATATTGGTCGCTAAAATACTTTTTTACTCGTTTGGAAGTAAGGATATAAAACTTTGTAAGTATTGTTAAATCTACGTATAAAAATAATCAATTTGATTGATAGAAATATTGAACTTATATTTGTATCAAGTTTAATATATAAAAACAAAGACATGAAAAAGACAATAATATTTTCCATCTTAGGATTAGCAGTAGTAGCTTGTGGAAGTGAAAGTAATGAGGTAACTCATACAGTAAACAATACTACAAAAAGGGTTCAGGATAAAACAGAAGAAAGTAGAGAGTCGGATGAAACAGAACCGTTTATATCCAACTTTTCTCCTCTACCTTTAACAGCAGATACAAAAGATAATCCGTATTCTGAAGAGAAATTAGACTTGGGTCAACATTTATTTTTTGATACAAGATTATCTTTAAAAGGAAACAACAGCTGTAATTCTTGTCATAACTTATCTACTTACGGAGTCGATAATGAACCTACTTCTTTAGGTGATGCAGGTAAAAGAGGTGGTAGAAATTCGCCAACAGTGTTAAACGCAGCACTTCATAGCAGTCAATTTTGGGATGGAAGAGCAAAGGATGTAGAAGAACAAGCCGGAATGCCGATTCTTAATCCAATCGAAATGGCAATTCCTGACGAGGCGTTTTTAATGAAGAGGTTAAATGAAATACCTGCTTATGTAGAAGCATTTAATACCGCCTTTCCTGATGACGAAAATCCATTAAATTATATAAACCTTAGAAAAGCAATTGGCGTTTTTGAGCGACGATTGATTACGCCTTCTCGTTTTGATAAATTTTTAGAAGGAGATAAAGATGCCTTAACGGCAGAAGAGAAAAAAGGATTTATC